>JBKCTR010000473.1:0-10002 GCA_046318755.1 Planctomycetaceae bacterium | reverse complement strand
GGAAACTCGGTGACTTGGCGGCACTGCAGGAACCCCAACTGAAACTGCCGGGCAGGCGGGTCCCCAGTTCGTACATCGATCCGGGACTCTGTTTCGATCAACTTGGGGGGAATGCTGAATCCTTCGAACACCAGGGAGAATTCGAGTTGCGATGTGGCCCGAGTGACCACGGTCTCGTTCGCCCCAGGCTGCGTCAGCACCGTGGTCAACCGACGAGTAAAGCCGAAGCGTTCTCCCGGCTGCAATCGCGCCTCGGAGCCTGAATCCACAGGGGGTTCGTCCCCGGATTCCTCGTCGGGAATCTCCAGTTCGACAGCGGCCTGATCGACCACGGCCTGCGAGCCACAACCGACCAGGCACCAGCCCCCCTGAACCGCGAGGAGCATGTGGAGAGCAAGTCCGATGCGGAACATTCGCGCAGAATCTCTGTGATCAGACAGCAGCATGCGGACGGACAGGCCGGAAATGGGGAAACAACCGAACAAGCGGGGAAGCTAACATTTCGACCCCAATGGCTGAAGAGGATTTCCAAAGGTTCGTGTTTCCCGGGTTCGTACGGCATTTCACCGGGAGAAAGCAGGCAATCCACACAGCCTGGGGAACCCCACTGCGGACGGCCGACCACAACCCGGGACCGGTTTGTTTCCCGGGTCGGCTGTTCGTCCGGCCCATTCCGCTTTGTGGCAGACCGGCGGTAGGCCCGATATCATCCAGCCGAGAGGATTCCCCTACCCCACGCCTTGCTCCGGAGGCTGTCATGTCAGCATCGAATCGTCGTGAGTTTCTGGTGGCTGCGTCGGGTCTGGCGCTTGGTTCGGGACTGAGCGCGGGACTGTATGCACAGGAAGAGCCCAAGCCAGAGGCTCAGCCCGAGCCAGTCCGTTTGGCGATCATGGGTGTCAACGGGCGGGGCCGTCAGTTGATGAATGTCCTGGCGAAGTTTCCTGAGGCCGAGATCGCCTGGATCTGCGATCCAGACGCAGCCACCCTCGATCCGGCCATCAAGCAATGGACCGACGCTGGACGTCCCGCCCCACAGACTGCGGCCGACTTCCGCAGGGCACTCGACGACAAGTCGGTCGACGCCTTGGTTTGCGCAGCCCCCGATCATTGGCATGCGTTGGCCACGATCTGGGCTTGTCAGGCGGGCAAAGACGTCTACGTCGAAAAGCCCTGCTGCCATAACCCGATGGAAGGACGCCGGATGATTCAGGCGGCCCGGAAGTATCAGCGCATCGTCCAGGTGGGGACACAGCGGAGAAGCGCCCCCGACATGGCGGCCTTGGCCGAGTATATTCAGGGAGGTAAACTGGGGCAGGTGAAGTTCGTTCGCACCTGGATCACAAGCGTTCGTCCGAGTATTGGCAAGGTGCCGGTGGGCTCCCCGCCCAAGAATCTGGACTTCAACCTGTGGGCCGGACCGGGGCCGGACGACGGTTACAAGTCCAATCTCGTCCATTACCACTGGCACTGGCGGTGGGATTTCGGAACGGGGGAATGTGGCAACAACGGCATCCACGGACTGGATGTGGCCCGCTGGGGGACCGGAGTGGACGCCCCGACTCGAATCACCTGTGGCGGGGGTCGGTATTTCTTCGAGGATGATCAGGAAACTCCCGACACCCAACTGGCCACTTTTGAGTTTCCCGGCCTGGCGATTCAATGGGAACATCGTACCTGGTCTCCACGGGGGCTGGATGGGGAGACATTTGGCGTCGAGTTCTACGGCACAGAAGGGACTCTGCTGACGAATGGGCGTGGGTGGACGGTCTACGACCCCAAGAACAGCGTGGTCACCAAGGTGGAGCCTGGAGAATCGGATGCCAACCACTGGCGCAATTTCTTTGACTGTCTGCGAACCCGGTCGATCCCGAACGCCGACATCGAGATCAATCACAAGAGCACGATGCTCTGTCACCTGGCCAACATCGCCTGGCGGACCCGATCGGTGTTGGACTACGACGGAACAAACGAGACCATCGCGCACAATCCTGCGGCCAGCGCCCTGTTGGGACGGCAATACCGCCAAGGATTCGAACTGCCGGTCATTTGAGCGGACGAGTTCTCCTGCCCACTGCGAGGCGCGATCCGGCTGTACGACGCCGCCCCCACCTGACTTCTGGTGATTCCCATGCGACATTCGAAACTGGTTCGACGTTTTCTGGTCACTTTCGGAATGGTGCTGTGGCTGGGATTGGCCAGACTGGGTGCTGATGAGATTCCCGGTCCCACACTGGAACTCCTCAAGACGTTCAACGAGGAATTCATCGTGGTGACTCCTGGGTCCGGGATGTTTCCCGACAGCTTCCTGATGGGAACGCTGGGGGGGCCCTTCACGGAACAACCAGCAAGAAAAGTGGTGCTGACCCATTCCTTTTCGATGGCGAAGTACGAGGTCCCCCAGAATCTCTGGGAGGCCGTGATGGGTTCGAATCCCAGTAAATGGAAGGGTCGCCGCAACTCGGTGGAGATGTTCTCGTGGCGCGAGGCGAATCAGTTCTGTGAGAAACTGACCGGGTTGCTGCGGAATGCCCAATTGCTGTCGAAAGAAGCGGAAATCCGCCTGCCGACCGAAGTGGAGTGGGAGTATTGCTGCCGGGCCGGCACCTCCACCCCCTACAGCTTTGGTGAGAGCGCTACCAAGCCCGGCGATGCGGGCCCCAAGGCGAGCCTGCTGGACGAATTCGGGTGGCATACGGGGAACGCGGCGGGCAATGACCCTCCCGTCGGGGCGAAGAAGCCCAATTCCTGGGGATTCTTCGATATGCATGGCTACCTGCGCGAGTTCGTGAGTGACCCGTGGCGTGAGACGTACGCCCAGGAAATGCCGGAGGCGACCACCCGTCGGGTGGTCCGGGGGGGCTCGTGGAAGGACAGATATGAGTGTCTGCGTTCCGCGTATCGCGAACCGATCGCCGAGTCGGCTCGGGATGACGCCGTGGGTTTGCGCTGTGTCAAGGCGAAGGTGGCTCCCTGAGAGTCCCGAATTGGGACGGCCAGAGTGGGGCCGGGCGAACTCGCCTCGACTGGTTACCGTGGGTAAACTCGTCGAATTGATCCGCGAATTTTGAAGTTGACCGCAACTTTCGATTGTTCCCGGGGTTGGATCACCACAGTCCCTTCATTTCCACCACCGAACGTTGGCCGAAAACGAGACATCAGCTGACGCTGGCGGATTCCAGCGAGATCCCGACGTGCGGCTGATGTTGCGCGCCAAGAAGGGGGATGACGCGGCCTTCACGCAACTGGTCACCACCTATCAGGATCGGCTGGTCGGGGTGTTGACCCATCTGGTGTCGGATCGGCAGTCGGCCGAAGACCTGGCCCAGGAGGTCTTCCTGAAGATCTACAAATCACGGCACGGTTACGAGCCCACTGCAAAGTTCTCGACCTACCTGTTTCGCATCGCCAACAACCTGGCCAGCAATCGCCGCCGGGATCGGGGGCGGAAACGGGAGGTGAATCTTCCAGGAGCCGAGTCGGGGCCCCTGGGTGTCCCTGCGGCAGATCAGGTTCTGGCCGAGTCTTCCTCCCTGATGCCCACGCGGCGGTTTGACCGTAGCGAGATTCAGTCGGTGGTCCAGGATGCTTTGGAATCGCTGAATGACAATCAGCGGATGGCGGTACTGCTCAACAAGTTCGAGGAGATGAGTTACATCGACATTGCCGCGACGCTCGACTTGTCGGTGGCCGCGGTCAAGTCACTCTTGTCGCGTGCCCGCGAGAACCTCCGGGTCAAACTGGAACCTTATGTGACACAGGGGCACTGGACTCCCCAAGGCTGACTTCCAGCGGAACAGAGGTTGTGAGAACCGAGGTCGAGTTTGCATGGCCAAGATCATCCGGATGTCGAAAGAGCAGCGTGAGAATCTGGTCGCCTACCTCGATGGCGAACTGGAAGATCAGGCCGCGCGAGAGATCGAACAGGTGCTCGCCTCCAGCCCGGTGGCCCGGCATGATGTCGACATGCTGTCCCGAACCTGGGATCTGGTGGGGGAACTTCCCGCTGTCTCGGCGACCCGCGAATTCACAACGAAGACGCTTGAGTCGATTGCGGCCTCCCGGGGCAGTCCGTCGGCTGACCCGGAGGCGATCTCCCGAAACATCCGGCGGTTCCTGGGTTTGGCTGTGGCGGGAGTGATTCTGGGATTGGCCGGTACCGTCGGTTTTCTCGCCACTCAACGCGGGATTCCGAACGAGGCCGAGGAACTGCTGAATGACTACGAGATCCTCACGGAATTCGACAAGTACCGCGAAGTCGGTGATCTGGAAAACCTTCGCAAGCTTCAGGAGTTCCGCGAGTTCAGTGAGAACGACGATGAATCCCCCTGAAACTCGGCGGTCCGAACTCCCCCGGCGACCGGGCCTCTCGATCTGCGAGGACCGCAGGGTGATCCGGGAATCACTCCCTTGGCGTTGTCGACTCTGGTTGACGCTTCTGACTTCCTCCTGCGTTCTCTGGTCCAGCCTGGCAACGGCGGATGATCGGGCAAGACAGCGGCAGGAACATCTCGCTCAGTTGTCACGTCTCTCGACTGTCGAACGCGAAAATCTCAAGCGCAACCTGCAGGAATTTCGGGCCCTGCCCACAGCAGAAAAAGAACGCCTGAGGGCCCTGCAGCGAGCCTTGCAGTCCGATGAGAAATCGGGCGGCAAACTGCATCGTGTGCTGGATGCCTACTATGACTGGTTGAAGACACTCTCGCCCGGGCAAAGGTCGGACCTGCGAAACGAGGCCGATCCAGTCCGGCGAGCCCAGCAGGTGAGCGGACTGCTGCAGCGTCAGGAATCGGCCGAACCGGTCGACGCACCGCGCCGACGGCGTCTCGGTTTCACCCCCGAGGATCTCGCCGCTGTGATGCCGCTCTTGGAAGAAGCGCTGATCCAGAGCGGGTACCTCACCGCCGATCGACTGAGCGGCAAGGAGGGTCTCGCCCGCCACTCTCTGATCCTGCAGGCCGCCAACCCCGCCGACCGCCGCGATCCCAATCCGGCCTGGCTGAAACCGGAGTTGATCAGCGCGATGATTGCGGCGATTCCGAACGAAGAACGGCGTCGCCAACTGGGTCGCGAGCAGGAACGCCGCAGAGGTGCCCGACTGTTGCTGGGAGTTTATGGCGGCATCCAGATGGAATTCCGCAAGCGAGCACAGGAAATTGAGCCGGCGAGGCTGGAGGAGTTCTTCGTGCAGATGAAGGGCGAACAACAGGACGAGGTGATGCGAGTGCCGTATGCGGCTCAGGAGATGAAGCTGCGGCAGATGTATATGCGGGCACATCCGGACGAATTTCCGGCCCCCCCTCCCCAACCCCCTTGGCTGAACCAATTCCAGCGACCAGGGGGTCGTGGTCCAGGATTCACCCCGGCCGGCCCACCCATCCATGGCGGGCCCCCTGGTGGCAGCGCGGAACAGGATGAATCGAGGTCTCTGGACGAAGCACAAGGACCGAAGCGGTCAGGATCAAGCTCCGGTCCCATGCGCCCCCGCCCACGCCCCCAGCGTCGCGCCGAGGGGGACCCTGAACCAGCCAATGAATAGTCGCTGTGTTGCCTCGCCCGTCACACGTCCCACCCCAAACCCGCCTGGATTTTGCGAGATGAAGTCGCAACTGATCATTTTCTTGGGGCTGTTGGCCCTGCTGTTTGACCTGCCCAACCGCCAACTGGCACGGGCTCAAGAGTCCCCCAAGGATCAGCAGAAACCCAAGGACTTCGTCAAAGTGGTGAGGGTGGAGGCACAGCCGCTGATCGCCGCTACCGAGCGATTGGTGGAAGCACTGGATTTCGTCGGCAGCCCCCTCTCCGATACGCACAAAGCCACACTGCAAAAACTACGCGGCGAAACCGATCCCGCCCAGGCAGCTGCGGCCGTTCAGGAGATGTTGGACCCCCTCTGCGTGGCTGGGGTGACCATCAATGCCGAGAGCCGGGTTTCGGTGGTGGAAGGTCCTGCGCGCAAGGAACTCATTCAGCAGGGCTGGAGGACGTTTCTGGTCAAGGTCCACAACGAACCTGGAATCACAGCGGAACTGAAGGTGGAAAGCCCCAACCTCGCCCCTCTTTACAAGCAGAGTTCGGGATCGCCAAACCCCAAGGTGCAAGTCTCCCCCGCCGATGTGCCCAATCGCTGGCTGGACGCCAGTGTGTTCATCGGGCAGCCACTGAAGCCCGGGCTTTCAGGGCTCAACCTCGAGTACCGCATCCTTCAGCTGTACAGTCGCGAGGTAGGGCGGCGCGAGGCCAACCTGGGGTTCAATGTGGGACAGGGAACCCAGGACATCGGCTTTCGCAATACAGTGCCGATTCTCTTTCAGTGCATTCCCGCCGTCGAGCTGGTTCTGGGGATCCGAGATTTCGATGGGCGTCCTTCGACGGCCGCCTTCGTGATTCGCGACCGTCGGGGTCGTGTCTATCCCAATCCCGCCCGACGTCTCGCTCCCGATTTCTTTTTCCACAACCAGATCTATCGGGCCGATGGGGAATCGGTTCACCTGCCTCCGGGAGACTACACGTTCGCCGTCTCGCGCGGCCCCGAGTATCGCTCTGCGGTGCACGAGGTCACTGTCAAATCGGGAGTGACCAGCCAGAAACAGGAGTTTCAACTCAGTCGTTGGATTCACCCGGCCACCCGCCGCTGGTTCTCGGGTGATCATCATGTCCACGCCGCAGGTTGTGCCCATTACGAGAATCCCACCGAGGGGGTGACTCCGGCCGACATGATGCGGCACATTTTGGGCGAGGATCTGAATGTTGGGTGTGTTCTGAGCTGGGGTCCCTGCTGGTACACGCAGAAGCAGTACTTCGAGGGAAAGACGTCGGCCCTCTCGCGCCCCAATTATCTGATGCGCTACGACGTCGAAGTGAGTGGATTTCCGTCTTCACATGCGGGGCATCTCTGCCTGCTGCGACTGACCGAAGATGACTACCCGGGTGCCGAATACATCGAGCAATGGCCGAGTTGGACCCAACCGGTGCTCGCCTGGGGGAAGGAGCAGGGAGGAGTGGTGGGCTACAGCCACTCGGGTTGGGGACTTGAATTGCCCGATGTGATGCCCGATGGCTCCCGGCAGTTCCGGGGTCGCAACCCGGCCGCGGGGTGGAATGGCCGCGCCGCCAGTCAACTGCCCGACCTCGCCATGCCCCGGTTTGATGGGATCGGCGCCAATGAGTACGTGGTGACCACCACCACCGGGGTCTGCGACTTCATCTCGGCCGTCGACACACCCGCCGTCTGGGAGTTGAATGTGTGGTATCACACTCTCAATTGCGGCATGACTTCCCGCATCAGCGGCGAGACCGATTTCCCCTGCATTTACGGAGACAAGGTTGGTTTGGGTCGCATCTACGTCAAGCTGGCCGATGGCGAAGAACTGAATTACGACAACTGGGTGCAGGGACTCAAGACCGGCCGCAGTTACTGTGGCGACGGGCTGAGCCACAGTCTGGATTTCCGAGTGAATGACGTCGCGGTCGGAGAGCCTGGCTCGGCTGGAAAGACAAGCACTCTGGCACTCGAAAAATCCGGAACGGTCCAGGTGGAATTCGACGTCTCCGCCTATTTGGCCGACGCTCATCCCACCCCCGAGACCGAGGCGATTCGCGCCAAGCGACTCGATGAGAAGCCCTACTGGAACCTCGAACGATCGCGGGTGGGCCAGACCCGGCGGGTCCCGGTCGAGGTCATCGTGAACGGCAAACCGGTGGCCACGCGGGAAATTGAGGCCGACGGAGGGTTGCAATCTCTGCAGATCCCGGTGGAAATCCAGCAATCGAGCTGGGTTGCCGTGCGGATTTTTCCCAGCGTCCACACCAACCCCATTTGGGTCGAGGTGGACGGAAAACCGGTCCGGGCCAGTCGGCAGAGCGCGCAGTGGTGCCTCGATGCTGTGGATGTCTGCTGGAACCAGAAAAAGGGGAACATCCGCGAAACCGAGCGGGAAGCCGCCCAAAAGGCCTATGATCAAGCCCGCGAGACCTATCGCCGGGCGATGGCTGAGGCCATCAACCCCTGATCAGTCAATCGGATCGTTCGCTGTGGAACCAGAGAGCATGATGAGCCGGAGGCGTGTGCATGCGCTGTGATGCCAAGGGTCGTTGTTGGTGGTCTCACTGTTTGTGGTCGGTGAGGTTGCTCGCTTGGGGCATCTGCTTCTGTTTGGTCCCACCAGTTGCCAGCGGGCAACAGCCCACCTCACACACCGAGAAGGGAGCACCGAAATCGGACATTCTGGTCCCCCAGGTGCTGCTGGGGCTGTTGCATGCGCCGGAGGTCCAACGCGAACTCGGGTTGAACAACCGCGAGAGACGGAACCAGCTCGAAGAGGTGCTTGCCAAAGTCGATGGTGACTGGTGGCGTGCACGCAATCTTCCATTCCACGACCGTCGCCGGGTGATTGCTCAATGCGAACGGACCGTCCGAGACTGGTTGTACCTGCATGCCGATCGTGCGACGAGAGACCGGCTCGAGCAATTGGAAATGCGCGCCCAGGGGGAACGCGCCCTGTTGCGTCGCGATCTCGCCGATGAATTGAACATCAACAAAACAGTCCTCCAGAAGATGATTGCCGTGGCGGCCACGACGGAAGCTGCCGTCGCTCGCCTGGAAACCGCCCTCCGCGAAGGTCGGGACATCACAACTCTCCAGCCGGCGGCCGACGAAGCCCGGCAGCGCGAGCCGCGGGCCCTGCTCGACCTGCTCTCCCGGTCTCAGCAGGTCGAGTATCATCGCCGACTGGGACGCGAGTTCAACACGGCCGCACTGACCCGGGTCTTCCCCCTCGCCCCCGAACTGGTGAGCTCTCCCCATTGGATCAACTCGGCACCCCTGTCGCTGAAAAAACTGCGGGGCCAGGTGGTGATCCTCCACTTCTATGCCTTTGAATGCGTCAACTGCCAAAGAAACCTTCCCATCTACCAGCAATGGCACGACCAGTGGTCCAAGCGGGGAGTGACTGTCCTCGGCATACAGACGCCGGAGACAGAAAACGAAAAACTGGTCGCAGCTGTCACCGAAGCGGCACAGCGGGACGGTGTCACGTATCCAGTCGTGGTGGACCTGGAGTCGAAGAATTGGAAGGTGTGGGGCAACACGATCTGGCCGACGGTCTACGTGATCGACGCAGAAGGTTACATCCGGCAATGGTGGCAGGGCGAATTGCGGTGGCAGGGAGCCCGGGGGGAAGAGCAGTTGGCCAAGGTGGTTGAGACACTGCTGGCCGAGCGGAAACCGCGAGGCGACTCTCCCTGAAATTCGCGGGATGGACTTCGGGTTCAGGTTCTGGTTTGGACCTGTTTTTCGATGCAGCACCAAAGGTCACTCGCGAGGCCTGCTTCCCCCCGCCCGCCAAATGAGAAGCAACTCCATCAACAATGCGAACGTCCCAAGTGCAGCCCCGCACAGCACTCCTCCAAACGCACCAAGCACAATGGCCATTCCGATCGGCTCAACCGACGTCCAAGGCTGGAGCTTTGCGAAAAACATTGGTGCCAGTGAACCTGCTCCCCAACCAAAGAGAGCCCCCAGAAGCATTCCCACCAGCGACATCAGTGTGACCCGCAACACAATCCCGAGGAACGTGGTGGTCGGAGGAAACGCAGGAGAATTCGACATGGGAACCAGAAGGCAAATGGACAATCACAATTGGTGCGGCCCGGGATGAAATCGTCTCACGACCGATCTTGATTGTTTGAACTCAGACAGCCGAGGGTCAAGGGAAACCATGAACCAGAAGGGGAGTCGGTCGGCAGCCGTTTGAGTGGGAAGGTGAACCCCTCGTGACCGTGCTCGACGAGGCCGAGCCGGGATTAACGCAGACTCCACCGCCCCACAACAAAGTCCGCTCGAAGGGGACATCGAGATCGCAGTCGGCAGTGGAGCTTGGGGGGACCGCCATGCGGCCAAGGAATCGCTTGGGGCGAGGATCACGGAGACCGGAGAGTGAACAAATCAAATGACAAACATTCCGAGGCGGACTGGCCCGACTGGAAGTGACTATTGTGACA
>JBKCTR010000472.1:0-5087 GCA_046318755.1 Planctomycetaceae bacterium | reverse complement strand
GCTTGGACAATGGCATTGCCCCGCTGTTCGCGGCGACGTTCGGAGTGCGAACGTCGCCGGAACGATGGGGTTCCCTTCATCTTTTGCAGGCCTTGCGGCGCGGCACAATTGGTCGTGCCTACACCCCCGCCCGCACATCCCGACCCAGCAACTGCGGATTGCTCGGCAGTTCGCTCGAACCCATCAGGAACTTGTCGACACCGACCGCCGCCTCACGCCCTTCCCAGATCGCCCACACAATCAGCGACTGGCCCCGGCGGGTATCGCCCGCTGCGAAGACCCCGGGAACGCTGGTCATATAGTCGTCGTCCGCCTTCACATTGCCGCGCGGGTCGAGCTCGACCCCCAGTTGCTCCACCAGGCCCACCTTCTGCGGACCCAAAAAGCCCATCGCCAGCAACACCAGGTCGGCCTTGATGGTGAAGTCGCTGCCGGGGATTTCCTTCATCACCGGGCGGCCTCCTTCGAAGGCCCATTCCAGCCGCACTGCGTGCAGCGTGTCGACCTTCCCGTCCTTGCCGGTGAACTTCTTGGTCCCCACGCTCCAGGCGCGGTCTCCCCCCTCGTCGGGGGCGCTGGAAGTCCGCAGCACGGTCGGCCAATACGGCCAGGGCATCGTCTCGTCGCGGGCACCGGGTGGCTTCGGCAGCAGTTCCAGCTGCACCACGTTCTCGGCCCCCTGACGATGGGCGGTTCCCAGGCAATCGGCCCCGGTATCGCCACCGCCGATGATTACCACATGCTTCCCCTTCGCCGAGATGAACCCCGTCTCGGGGACCTGGTCCCCCTCGCACTTGCGGTTCTGCAGCGGCAGGTAGTCCATCGCGAAGTGAATTCCGGAGAGCTCCCGGCCGGGCACCGGCAGGTCGCGGGGAATGGTCGCCCCCAGCGTCAACAACACCACGTCGTAGTCGCGATGCAGTTGCTCAGCGGAGATGTCCTGACCGACGTCCACTCCCGTCCGGAAGACGATTCCCTCGGCCTCCATGATTTTCAGGCGGCGATCGAGAACCTTCTTCTCCATCTTGAACTCGGGGATGCCGTACCGCAGCAGACCGCCAATCCGGTCGGCCCGTTCGTAGACGGTCACCCAGTGCCCGGCGCGGTTCAGCTGCTGGGCGGCGGCCAGACCGGCGGGGCCCGAGCCAATCACCGCCACCTTCTTGCCCGAGCGCGAGGCGGGAGGCTCAGGAACGACCCAGCCCTCGGCGAACGCCTTTTCGATGATCGACTGCTCGATGTTCTTGATGGTCACTGGCGGCGCGTTGATCCCCAGTACGCAGGCTTCCTCGCAGGGGGCGGGGCAGAGCCGGCCCGTGAACTCGGGAAAGTTGTTCGTGGCGTGCAGCCGGCGAATCGCCTCTTTCCAGTTGTTGCGATACACCAGGTCATTCCAGTCGGGAATGATATTTCCCAGGGGGCACCCGGTGTGGCAGAAGGGAACTCCGCAATCCATGCAGCGGGCCCCCTGTTCGAGCAACTTCAGCTCGGGGAACGGCTGGTACACTTCCTGGTAGTCGTGCAGACGGGTGGCGACATCCCGGCGCTTCGGGGTCTCGCGCTGGAATTCCAAAAATCCGGAGGGCTTGCCCATGACAGGTATCCGTGGTCAGAAAGGAAGTGCGTAATGTCGGAAAAGCCGCGGCGCCTGCGCTGGTGGCGGGCACCGCGGAAAGAGATCAACCTAGCGGGCGGCGACGGGAATCTGCGGGGCCTGCACCTTGCCGGCCTCCAAGACCCGCCGGTAATCGCGCGGGTAAACCTTCACGAACTTCGATTCCAGCGTGCTCCAGTTGTCGAGCACCCACCGGGCCCGGTCGCTGCCGGTCGCGGCGATGTGGTTCTTCAACAATTGCTGCACCGTCTCGACATCGCCCGGCTCCAGCCGCACGAGATCAACCATCTCCTGGTTGCACAGCGGTGCGAAGCCCTGCTGTTCATCGAGCACATAGGCGATGCCGCCGCTCATCCCGGCGGCGAAGTTCCGCCCGGTGGGGCCAATCACCACCACTCGGCCGCCCGTCATGTATTCGCAGCCGTGATCACCCACTCCTTCGATCACCGCGAGGGCACCCGAGTTGCGAACGCAGAACCGCTCGCCCCCTTGCCCGCGAATGTACATCTCACCTCCCGTGGCACCGTAACCGGCCACGTTGCCGATGATGATGTTGGTTGAGGGTTCGAAGGTGGCGGTCTTCGGGGGGAAGACGGCGATCCGGCCCCCCGAGAGTCCCTTGCCGAAATAGTCGTTCGCATCCCCCTCGACATAGAAAGTGATGCCGCGGGGCAGGAACGCCGCGAAGCTCTGGCCGCACGACCCCTGGAACCGCACGGTGATCGTGTTGTCCGGCAGCCCGGCACCGCCATACTTCTTCGTCAGCCGGCTCCCCAGCATCGTTCCAACCGTGCGGTTGATGTTGTGGATCGGCAGGGCGAATTCGACCTTTTCACCCCGTGCCAAAGCGGGTTCGGCCCGGCGGATCAACTCGTTGTCGAGCGCGTCCTTCAGTCCGTGATCCTGCGACTCGACGCAGTGCACCTTGGTGCCGGCGGGAACATCGGGCCGATGCAGCAGCATCGTGAAGTCGAGCCCCTTCGCCTTCCAGTGGTCGATCGCCCGCCGGGTGTCGAGCATGTCGACCCGCCCCACCATCTCGGTGACAGTCCGGAAGCCAAGACTGGCCATGATCTCCCGCAGTTCCTCGGCCAGGAAGCGGAAGAAATTCACCACGTGCTCGGGCTTCCCGGCGAAGCGCTGCCGCAGCACCGGGTCTTGGGTGGCAATCCCCACGGGGCACGTATTGAGATGGCAGACCCGCATCATGATGCAGCCCGCCGCGACCAACGCCGCACTGGCGACACCGAATTCTTCGGCTCCCAACAACGCGGCAATCGCAATGTCGCGACCCGATTTCAACTGGCCGTCCGTCTGCACCACAATCCGGCTGCGCAGATTGTGCACCACCAGGGTCTGGTGGGTCTCGGCGAGGCCCAGTTCCCAGGGAATGCCGGCATGCTTGATCGAGGTCAGCGGGCTGGCACCGGTCCCCCCCTCGTAACCCGAGATCAGCACGACGTCCGATTTCCCCTTGGCCACCCCCGCGGCGACCGTTCCCACTCCCACCTCCGACACCAGCTTCACGCAGACCCGCGCCTCGGGATTCGAGTTCTTCAGGTCGTGGATCAACTGGGCCAGGTCTTCGATCGAGTAGATGTCGTGGTGCGGCGGCGGAGAGATCAGCCCCACCCCCGGCGTCGAGTGCCGGACTTTGGCGATGTATTCATCGACCTTGTGGCCGGGCAACTGGCCCCCCTCACCAGGCTTGGCACCCTGGGCCATCTTGATCTGCAGCTCGTCGGCATTGACGAGATACTCGCTGGTCACGCCGAACCGCCCCGAGGCGACCTGCTTGATCGCACTGCGGCGCAGATCGCCGTTGGCATCGGGCCGGTACCGGACCGAGTCTTCCCCCCCTTCGCCGGTGTTGCTCTTCCCGCCGATGCGGTTCATGGCAATCGCCAGCGTCTCGTGGGCCTCGCGCGAGATCGACCCCAGCGACATCGCCCCGGTGGCGAACCGCTTGAGGATGCTCTCGACCGGTTCCACCTCGCTGAGGGGGACCGGCTGGGCCGGCTTGCGGAACTCGAGCAGCCCCCGCAGCGTCGCGAGATTCTTCTGCTGGTTGTTCACAAAGTCGGCATACTTGCGGTAGGCGTCCCGGTTGTTGGACCGCACCGCATGCTGCAGCTTGGCCACCATTTCGGGATTCACCATGTGGAATTCGCCGCGACGGCGCCACTGGTACTGCCCCCCCACATCAAGGTCCAACACCTCGGCCACTTCGACCCGCGGGAACGCCACGTGGTGCTGCCGCGCGACCTCGGTCGCAATCTCGGGCAGACCAATTCCCTGGATGCGGGTCGGGGTGCGGCTGAAGTATTCGTCGACAAACGCCTTATTCAGCCCGACGGCCTCGAAGATCTGCGCACCACGGTAACTGTGCAGCGTCGAGATCCCCATCTTCGACATGACCTTGAGGATCCCCTTGTTGAGACCCTTAATGTAGTTCTTCTCGGCTGTCTTGTAGTCGACTTCTCCCTTGGGGCCCTTCAGCGGGGCCTGCTGACACATCTGGGCGATCGTCTCGAACGCCAGCCAGGGGTTGACCGCGCCGGCCCCGTAGCCGAACAGCAGGGCGTAGTGGTGCACTTCGCGCGGCTCGCCTGACTCGATGATCAGCCCACAACGGGTCCGGCTCCCCTCGCGGATCAGGTGGTGATGCACCCCCGCACATGCCAGCAGGGCCGGGATCGCGGCATGCTTCGCGTCGACTCCCCGGTCCGACAGAATCAACAGGGCCGCCCCGCGGAGCACCGCCTCGTGCGCCTCACGCCGAATGCGGTCGAGGGCCGACCGGAGCGCCTTCTCGCCCCCCGCCACCTCATACACCGTCGAGATGGTGTGGGCGCGGATCTTGCCGATCGAAGAAGACCGGATCGACTCCAGATCGGCATTCGTCAGGATTGGCTGCCGCAGCCGCAACTGATGGCAGTGTTCCTTCGTCTCCTGGAACAGGTCCTGCTCGGCCCCCAGCGTGGTCACCATCGAGGTGACGATCTCTTCCCGGATCGCATCCAGCGGCGGGTTGGTCACCTGGGCGAAGAGCTGCTTGAAGTAGTTGTACAGCAGCTGCGGCTTTTGCGAGAGAATGGCCAGCGGGGTGTCATTCCCCATCGAACCAATCGGCTCTTCGCCGTTGATGGCCATGGGGGTCAGCAGAATCCGCAGGTCTTCCAGCGTGTAGCCAAAAACCTGCTGGCGGCTCAACAGGGTCTTGAACTCAAATGGCTGCGCCTCTTTGCGGGGCAGATCCTCCAACCGCACCTGTTGCTCCTTGAGCCATTGCCGGTACGGCTGCCGTTTTACGAAGCTGGCGCGGATCTCGTCGTCGGGAATGATCCGCTTCTGGGCGGTGTCGACCAGGAACATCTTGCCGGGCTGCAGGCGCCCCTTCTCCAGCACGTTCGCCGGGTCGAAGGGCAGCACACCCGACTCCGACGCCAGCACCACGTAGCCATCCTTGGTG
>JBKCTR010000471.1:0-2068 GCA_046318755.1 Planctomycetaceae bacterium | reverse complement strand
GCGATCAAGGTCCCCCTGCTGCTCTTGGTCAGCACGCTGCTGACTCTTCCCGGAGTGCTGGTGTTCAACAGCCTGGCGGGCCTGCGGAGCGACTTGCCGCAGGTGCTGCGGGCCATCGGCACCAGCCAGGCGGCGGCGTCGGTGGTGCTGGCGAGCCTCGCGCCGGACACGCTCTTCGGCTACGCCCACCGGCCGCGCTATCCCCAGGCGACGCTGCTGAATGGGGTGATGTTCGCCATCGCCAGCCTGGCCGGCTACGTGGTGCTGCGGCGGCTGTGTGGCGTGCTGGTCCAGCGCGACCCCCGGCACCGCTGGCAGCTCTGGGGCTGGCTCGTGCTGTACGTCTTCGTCGCCATCCAGTGCAGTTGGATTTTCCGGCCGTTCCTGGGAGACCCGTCGCGTCCGGTCGAATTCCTGCGGGCCGACGCGTGGGGCAACGCCTACGTCGAACTGGGGGACACTCTTCACAAAGCCCTGCTGCGACCGCGGAAGCGTTGAACTCACCCCTTGTGCGAAGACGGAGGCGGGGTGTGATGGTTGGCGAATGAAACCACCGCGCCCGCGAGGCGGTTGCTTCCCGGGTGGTCGCCGCGAATGACTGTCCCCAACATTGATCGACTGATCGAGTCGACGGGCCTCAGCCGAAACCGGCGAGGCGGCGGAGGGTCCATTCGACCGCCAACAGGCCCAGAATGGTCGCCAGCAGCCAGGGGCGGTCCCACTGCGGTTGGCGGCTGACCAGCGAGTCGCCCGGTGTCTCGGGAAGTTCCCGCAGCAGGTCGAACAAGCGAGAGGAACGATCCACCACCAGGCCCCCGGTCTGCTCGGCCAGCTTCCCCAGCGTGTCGGGACGCCCCTGCGGCCGCAGCAGCTCGTGCAGGTCGGGAAGGATCTGCAACGGCAGCGATGTCCGGCCAATCTCTTTCCCCGACGAAGTGGCCACCACATCGATCGTCCCGATCTCCAGCGAGTCGGCACTCTCGCCCGAATTCGCCAGCCAACCGGCCAGTTCCCGCGTGTCGATTGTGCCGGTGTAACCCCGCCCCAAGGGATTCCCCGCAAGGGGGATCGACAGGGCCGCCCCGGCGGCGGCTGGGCGGCGCGACGGACCACGCAGTTCGGCCGAGACTTCGTAGTCTTGGGTCTCGTCGGCCTGTTCGTTGAAGGTGTGGGCGGTGATCTGCACCGGTTGACCGGCGCGGTACAGGACCCGATCGGTCTCGGCCAGCACCCGGCGCGTGCCCGCCTGAGAATTCTCGCACAGCCAGCGGACCACGTTCCGCCAGAACTTCCCGAAATAGCGATTGTCTCCTTCGCCCCACAGTCGTTCGAAGTCGCGTCCCCAGTCGGCGGTGGTGTCGGGCGAGAAGGCGAAGGTGCGCCCCTTGCCGTACGACTGCGCAGCGAAAATGGGCATCGCCCGGCCAATGTTCGGCAGTGGCTCGACCGAGGTGGCCAACACGGTCGCGGCAGGCTTCAGCCGCTCGATGTAGTTGGTGCCATAAAACACCGGGATCCGCTGCAGAATGCGCTGGTTTTCTTCGGGATCTTCGACGATCCGCCAGATGGGATGGGTGGCCGCCTCGGGGGGGACGCGCACGTGGAACATGGTGTCGGTGGTGCCCCGACCCAGCGGTCCCCCCTGCATGTCGACCGGAATGAGCTGATCCCAGACGGTGCGGTCCCAGCCCCCGGCACCGAAGCTGGTGTTCCCCCCCACCATGACGAAGCCCCCCCCGCGTTCGGCGACGAGTTCGACCACC
This sequence comes from Planctomycetaceae bacterium, assembly GCA_046318755.1. GTDB lineage: Bacteria > Planctomycetota > Planctomycetia > Planctomycetales > Planctomycetaceae > UBA10511. The sequence continues at coordinate 305 of JBKCTR010000471.1, read as the reverse complement.
CAATCGAGGTTCTGGCGGGTGAAGGCCCCCAGCGAGATGTCGCTGCAGATGACACAGTCGAACTGCAGCAGCTCTTCCCGGGTGGTGGGGAAACCCCGCTGCACGTCGTTCACACGCACCAACCGGGGCCGCTGCGCATACTGGTTGTCGACCACCAGCGACACGCACTCGATCTCTTTGTCTTCCATCAGGCCGTTGTGGACCCAGGTGTACTCGTTGGCGGGGGTCCCTTCCATGTACAGCACACGCAGCTTGCGGCGGGCCGCCCCCAGTTGGAAGGGAATGCGGTTGTTGCGCTGGGTGGC
>JBKCTR010000470.1:0-3185 GCA_046318755.1 Planctomycetaceae bacterium | reverse complement strand
GTGCTGCCATCTTTGCCCGATATTGACGATCTGGAAGAGGAACAGGCCAGGGTCAACTTTCTGGATTCCATCCGCAAAGCCATCGCTGCCAACGAGCGTTGGGAGGTCTTGGATCGCTGCGCGTTGGGGCGATTTGCATTTCCCAAGGTGGCGATGTGGCAAGACCTCAAGGATCACGTCGACGCGGTACTCTCCAATTCCCTTTGTCGTTCTATCGCTGGTGATGAATCCATTCCCCCGCAAGATTCTTTCGGATTCAAATCGCCTCTGCCCGAAGCCGCGACGTTCGACGATGTGATTGAACCGGGACAGGTCAAGACAATTCTCGACTGCGATTCCAGTCAGTTGGAGGCGATTGTCGCCGCCCGACGAGGTGTCAGCTTCGTCCTGGATGGGCCTCCCGGCACGGGAAAAAGCCAGACCATCGCGAACATCATCGCGGACGCTCTTTCTGAAGGACGAAGAGTCCTGTTTGTCAGCGAAAAAGTCTCCGCTCTCGAAGTGGTCAAGAGACGGCTTGACGACTGCGGCCTCGGCTATTTTTGTCTCGAGTGTCATTCCAGCAAAGCCAACCGAAAGGCGGTCCTCGACGAGCTGAAGTACTGTCTCAATCTGCCGGTCGAAGTCTACGAAGATGTGACGCCCAAACTCGAAGAGGCCAAACAGCGGCGGGCATCTTTGAACAGTTATGTCCAGTCGATTCATCGCCGCCGTCCTCCATTGGGACTATCTCCCTACGAACTTTACGGACATGTCTCACGATCCCACCGCCTGAGCCAAGCCATGAAATCACGCTGTGAACTCCCCAGCGTGGACCATCTTGATCGTGCTCGGTTTGAAGAGTGGCTCTCTCTCCTGGATCGGGCCAGCGAGTCGTCACACGTCATCCTCAATCATCAGCGACATCCCTGGCGCGGATGCCAGCTAACAGTCCGCACGCTGACGCTCTCTGACGAACTGCACCATCACCTGGGCGTACTGGCCACGGCTTTTGGACGCATCGAGCAAGCTCTTTCGACACTGCCCCGGCAACCGCTGTTAGCTGAAGTGCCAACCCTGGCAACGCTCCCTGGAATTCTGCAATCATTTCGGGAGGCCCTGAACGCTCCGCACATCCCAGCCGATTGGTTTCATGCTCCGCGGGAAGTTGCTACGACGGTTCTGCGATGTTGCGAAGCCTCACGAAACGTGTTGGAACAGCGAGGGCAGCTCCACGAGTTTGTCACCGATGTCGAACGGCATTTTCCCGCCAGCACCACCAGTCTCCGAAGGGGTGCCGGACCAGCCGAATGGGAATTACGATTTCTCGAGCGCTGTCCGCAAACGGTCCGCCAGCAGCAGGTGTTTCTTGATTCACAGGTTCGAAATCTTCAGTCGCTCTCCGATTCAGCAGAACATCTGACCGAACGGGTCACCGGGGTCATCCGCACCCTCCCTGTGCCGGTGCGGTTGGATTTGCCACCATCCAAGTTTCCCGCCTTGATCGAATTAGCCAAACTGATTTCGAGCGTTCACCCGTTGCGTCCTGATTGGCTCCATGCCGAAAACTGGCCAACACTTCGGTCCGGCAGCAAGGCCGCACTGGCCAAGCTCGATGAGGCGGCAGGAATCGTCAAACGCCTTGAAGGAAGACTGGATGCCGAACAGATTCTGCAATTGCACCATTCGGCAGCATCCCGGCCTTTGCTGGAATCGCAGTTGAACACTTTGAATTCACTGCTCCAGGAGGCACATGTTGATGATCTGGCCGACTTTCGGAAAGACCTGGATGAAGCCGCCACCCTGTTACGCGAAATTCAAACTCATGTCGATGGAGTGCTGAAGCAGTGGGGGATTGAGGGGGACTCGGGATTCTCCCTGTCTCAAGTGAGGTCGATCCTGGCGTCGATTGCAATCTGCCTGGACATGGGAGACCTCTCAGGCCGTTGGCGCGACTCAGCGGTTCGCTCGAAACTGCGGAGCGGATGTGAGGCTGCCATGAGTGATTTGCGCGAGGCAGCGGAGATTCGGGAGCAATTGGAAGACCGGGTTTCCCACCGGGCATTCAAAGCCAATGTGGTCGACCTGGTCAACAGGGCACCTGCCTATCAATCTCTCTGGAAACGATGGGTGGGCGGCTTCGGACGCTATCGACAGGAGGTCTCCGAACTCTTCAAGGGGGGCTGCCCAGCAACACCGATTCTGCTGGCGGATCTGCTCAGGCTGCGAACATGGCATCGTCGCATGGCAGAAGTGACTGATGCAGCAAATGACTTGGGATCGGTGTTGCCGCCCGACTTTGCAGCCGATCACGTTGAGTCGTGGATGCGTCTTCAGGACTCGGTGAAAGCTTTTGATCGTTTCGCCAATGCTGTCCCTGAAGTCGCGATTCGACTGCCGGATGAAACAATCGCAATCAACGCGTCAGCACTTCGGACATTGAATGACCGACTATCGTCGTCGCTTGAGCGAATGGAGTCGTTGCAGGGCGGGCGGTTGAAGGAGTTGATCAATGATCACATGGCATGTTCAGACCTGGTCGAGCACATTGCCCAGGTATCTGATTCGTGCACCGCTTGCCTCAACGCCTATCAGGAACTGATTCATTTCTACACCGTACCACCTCGGACTCTGAAGACCTGGGCAGCGGACTGTCAATTCGCCAGGAACTTTTCTGTGATTCAGCATGAGGTCGCAGCACAGCACCGCTCGATAATCGACTTGTTGCCTGCCGATTCGAGCGCGGCTGACCGCGATCTTTGGCTGCGGGTTGATCACAGCGCGCTGGCAGTCGAGCGGATGGCCAAACTTGTTCCCTCGCTGATTGATCATCAAGACAAACTCTGCAGGGCCGAGCACCTGGATGCCAAACAATTGGGCCATTTGGCTTCGGAGTTGGATGCATCCTATCGATCGTTTTGTAAAGCGCTTCAAGTTGTGGCTTCGAAGTTTCAGTTGCTATCGGACCCGCTTGCCGCGGGCGCACTCCTTCGACGTCCTTTGGTGGAGATTCTTTCCGCCGTCCAGTCACACTTGGGCGACATGACTGAGCGAAGCCAAACGCTCACGTCGTTGCTACCGTGCCTGCTCCCCGAATCCGAAGTCGCTGTGGACTCTCTGGCCGAAGTCGCCGAGTCAGTGCAACGGATTCGGGCGAGCCTGCAGGAACAACAGGATTGTCACGCGGCGCTCAGAGAGTGGGGGGT
>JBKCTR010000469.1:0-8011 GCA_046318755.1 Planctomycetaceae bacterium | reverse complement strand
CCCCAGGGGATGGCTGTTGACGGAGACCGCCTGTATGTGGCCGATACCGAGAATCACCTGCTGCGACTGGTCGATCTGAAGTCCCGCACGGTGAGCACTCTGGCTGGAACCGGGGTCCAGGGACAGGAACGTTTTCGTGGTGGTCCCGGGTTGAAGCTGGCCTTGAACAGTCCGTGGGATCTGTGGCTGCATTCGGGCCGGTTGTTCATCGCCATGGCGGGGCCCCACCAGATCTGGACCTACGACCTCAAGTCGGGCGAGGTGCAGCCGTACGCCGGCTCCGGCCGCGAAGACATTCTCAACGGCCTCTTGCGTCTCTCGGGCGAGCCCGGCGTCGATTTTGACGCCAACGAAGTGCAGCGGGTGTCGGCGTTCGCCCAACCCTCGGGACTGGCCAGCGATGGGGAGTTCCTGTACGTGGTCGACAGCGAAGGTTCGGCCATCCGCAAGGTTCCCCTCGCGGGGGAAGGGAAGGTGACGACAGTGGCGGGCACCTCCGATCTTCCCGGTGGGCGCAGCCTGTTTGAATTTGGTGACAGGGACGGCGCGGGCGAAGAGGCCCGCTTTCAGCATCCTCTGGGCATCGCCTGGCACGATGGATTGCTGTATGTGGCCGACAGTTACAATCATAAAGTCAAGACCGTCCATCCCGAGACCGGAGAGGTCCGCACGGTGTATGGGAATGGTCAATCTGGCAAGGGGGTGAAACCCCCGCAGTTCTCGGAACCCGCGGGGTTGGCGATTGCCAAGGGAGTCCTGTATGTGGCCGACACCAACAATCACAGAATTCAGCAGATCGACTTGGCCACCGGACAGGCCAGTGTGCTGGAAATTGTCGGATTGACCCCCCCCAATCCTCCCCGGCAGACGACTGTTGTGGCCGATGTACCCGCCACCATTCTGACGTTGCAGCAGGTGGCCGCAGAGGAATCTCTGGTGGTCTCCCTCGATCTGGAACTGCCCGAAGACTACAAGCTGAATCCCCAACTGACCCCGAGTTTCCGAGTGCAGACCGCCGAGGGGGCCAAACTGGTGGGCCCTGAGGCGCTCGACGGGAAGCAGGAAGCCGAAATTGTCGAGGGAAAAAACAGACTTCAATTGAAGATCCCGCTTGCGGCGGATGCGCGGGAGGGAGAGCTGAAACTGCAGGTGACCTTCGGCTATTGCCGCGCTGGAACCGGCGGGTTGTGCAAGTTGAAGACCCTCGCCTGGCAGATTCCCGTGCAGGTGGATCGCCAAGCGCCACAAAAGCAACTGGAACTGTCGGCCAAGGTGGAATGAAGACTCGCCGCAGGCCTGGACGACTGGGACGCCATGACCAATTCCCGGCTGTTGGGCAATTCTCTGCCGTCGGGGCCTCCTTCGACTGGTTCACCCCTGTCCGGTTGATTGCCGACCGATTCCTTGCCGACCGGTTGATCGTCTGCTGGGCACGAGACGGGGAGCGGTCCCTGGGGGGCTGCGGATGAGTGGGTTTCCCATGGCCGAATTGCCGGCGGCCCGGCGGGAGTTGCGGGCTTGGTATCGCCGGGTTTCTCGACCGCTCCCGTGGCGCGAGTCGCAAGATCCCTATCGGGTCTGGATCAGCGAGATCATGCTGCAGCAAACCACCGTGGCGGCGGTGGTTCCCTATTGTCATCGCTTTCTCGAACGCTTTCCGACGGTGTCCCACCTCGCCGCCGCCGAGGAGGTCGAGGTCCTCAAGCTCTGGGAGGGGTTGGGATACTACAGCCGGGCGCGCAATCTGCGGCGGGCTGCCCAAGAGATTGTGGCCGAGCATGGGGGAGGATTCCCGCAGACGGTGGAGGGGTTGCAGGCATTACCCGGCATCGGGCGCTACACGGCCGGTGCGATTGTCTCCTTTGCCCACAATCAACCGGCTCCCATCGTCGAGGCCAACACCCTGCGGCTGTACAGCAGATTGCTGGGGCTCGCCGAAGACCCCCGCTCGGCCTCTGGGCAGAAGCGGCTGTGGGAGTTCGCCGGTCTGTGGCCCGCCGGGAAAAGTCCCGGCGAGGTGAACCAGGCGTTGATGGAATTGGGGGCCACCCTCTGCACGCCCCAGACTCCCCGCTGCGACGAATGTCCTCTGGCGGCCGTCTGCCAGGCTCGTCGGTTGGGACGGCAAGCCGAGATTCCCCCCCCGCCCCGTCGTCCCGAGATGACCGATCTCGCTGAGGTGGCGGTGGTCGTGCAGCAGGGAACCCAGTACCTGCTGATGCAGCGGCTGCCGGGCGAGCGCTGGGCGGGACTCTGGGATTTCCTGCGCTTCGATGAGCGCGAGGCGGCCGACGAGGGGCTGCCCGGCTACCTGCGGCGGCGCTTTGGGGTTGAGACGGCGGGGCATGCCGAGTTCCTGAAGTTGACCCACGGCGTCACGCGGTATCGCATCGCATTGCGGGGGGTCCACTGCGAGTGGCGCGAGGGAACGCCCCACGAGGAAGAACGGCCATTCCAGTGGGTGTCGCTGGAGGAGCTGGGAGAGACTCCGCTGCCTGTGACCGGCCGGAAGTTGGCCGAGGCGTTGGCCAAGACCATGGTCGGCCCCCTGCGGCTGCGCGGTGATGCCCGCGGGAAGAAATCCCGGCGGCCCGGTCGGGGGCGGTGAGCGGGTCGGAAATCTCCCCCGCGGCCGGTCTGCCCGGGCGTCGCGGTGGCAGGCCCCCCGTGTGGTCGGTCGCCACGGGCCGCGGTACCATCCGGCTTGTTGGAAGTTTTCCCGAGTCTCGCTCGAGAGGAGTCGCTCAATGGATCGTCGTCAGTGGATTGCATCGGCCGCCGGTGGCGGCGCAGCGGTCGTATCGGGGTTGGCCTCGGCCTTGTGGGGGGCCGACAACCGCCCCGAAACCATTGCCGAACAGGCAGCGCGGGGGACGCCCCCGCTGCACATTACCGATGTGCAGTGTTTTCTGACCGCCCCAGCGAACATCCGGCTGGTCGTGGTGAAGGTACTGACCAATGAACCCGGGCTGTATGGTCTGGGTTGTGCCACGTTCACGCAGCGGGCGCGGGCGGTCGAGACGGCGGTCAACACGTTTCTGAAGCCGTTTCTGATCGGTAAGGACGTGACCCGCATCGAAGACAGCTGGCAGTCGGTGTTCGTCAGTTCGTACTGGCGCAATGGGCCGGTCTTGGGGAATGCCCTTTCAGGAGTCGACATGGCCCTGTGGGACATTCTGGGCAAGCGGGCCGGACTGCCGGTTTATCAGATACTGGGAGGCAAGTGTCGCGAGGCGGTCGATACTTACCGTCACGCCGCTGGCAAGACCTTCGAAGAGGTCGAGGAGCAAGTGCGGAAGTACCAGGCCGAGGGCTACCGCCACATCCGCATTCAAAGCGAGGTGCCCGGACTGTCGACCTATGGAGCAGGGGGGCGGGGGGGCGGAGCAACGGGGGGACTGCAGGCGCAGTCGGATGTGCCCCTCAATCGACGGGTCGACACCTGGGAGCCGGCCCCGTACGTGCGTCTGGTTCCCCGCCTGTTCGAGCACATCCGCAAGGCGGTGGGAGATGACGTCGAGTTGCTGCACGACATTCACGAGCGGGTGCCGCCGATACTGGCGATCCAGCTCTGCAAGGATGTCGAGACGTACCGGCCGTTCTTCATGGAGGATCCGTTCTCTCCCGAGGATGTGGGCTATTTCAAAACGCTGCGGCCGCAGACCAGCACGCCGCTGGCGATGGGGGAGCTGTTCAACAACCCCAACGAATGGGTCGACCTCGTCTCGGGCCGGTTGATCGATTTCATCCGGATCCACGTCTCCCAGGTGGGAGGTCTGACGATGGCCCGCAAGGTGGCGGCACTGTGCGAATTCTTCGCCGTCCGCACCGCCTGGCATGGTCCGGGAGACGTCTCACCCGTCGGTCATGCGTGCAATGTGCATCTCGATCTGGCGACCCCCAATTTCGGGATCCAGGAGGCCCGGTTGTTCAATCAAGCCGAAGAAGATGTCTTCCCCGGCTGCCCAGAGCTCAAGGGGGGCTACTATTACGCGACCGATAAACCGGGGTTTGGGATCGATTTCAACCCGGAACTGGCTGCCCGGTTTCCCGTGCAGGACGATCCCCCGTTTGACATGCGGTGGGGCACCCTGCGACGTCGTGATGGAACGATTGTCAAACCGTAGAGGAGATCAACCCGTCTGGAGCGTAAGCCCATAAACATCGGCGGGCTGTCGGGAGCGTGAATCTTCACAAGCGTCCCGTGGCCGGGAAGGGTCCGCCCACCGTTTGTGGTACGGACATTCCCGCGCGAGAGGCGGCGCTGGCAACACACGCCAGCGCCGCGCACCTCGCGAGAAGTGACTCTTCATTCTTGTTGGAGTGGTGGGTTCACACAAGACACTTTTGTGGGTTCGGCGGCACGGCAATCGCGGCGACCTGGGGAGGAGTCACCACTGGAAACGTGGGCAGGGGACCCGCGGCAGGGGCCAACTCGGCACGGATGATCTGGCACAGCCGGGGAGCGGCAATTCCCAACCGCACTCGGCTGCCCGTGATCTCCAGGACTTCCAGCTCGATGCCGCCGTCAATCAAAATCCGTTCACCGACTTTTCGACCCAGTACCAACATGGTTGCGTCTCCTCCATGAAAATGATTGGGCGAAAATGATTGGGCGACAACCTCGCGTCCTCGTAGTTCCCCTGAGGGCACCAGCCGACCTTGGTCTGGTGTGCACAGGGTGCGGGAGCTGTCTGCCCAATCCGGAAGCGGCAGATTCTGTGCCGTTTGATCGGAACTTGGTCCGGATTTTCGAAAATCGCCAAAAACCTGGGGTGACCACCCATCGGCAAGCAGTCTGTTTGTCACCAGGCCCGCCCGGACCTTTGCGAAAATGACACAAAGTGGTTCAAGATATGATCCAAAATTGCTTCACTCATTGGAGCGAAAATGAACATGTTGTCAGATCGAGGCTGATTCCGGTTCACTGAATCCCCCGGGACTCCCCAGGTTTTCTGAATTCTCCAGGGTCTTATGTCAGGCCGCTGTGGCGATCGCAGGGGACGGACGGGGGAGCAGATATGACGAGTTCCCCCGGATCGGCTACAATTTTTGGTGTCTCTCACACACAAGGGTTTTCATGGACGACAGTGCACTCCAGTTTCTCAAAGATCTTCTCGTGGCACCCAGCCCGTCGGGGTACGAGCAGCCGGTGCAGGCCGTGGTGCGGCGATATGCCGGCCAATTCGCCGAGACGGTAACCACCGATTGGCATGGCAATGTGGTGGCCTGTGTGAATCCCCAAGGCTCCCCCCGCATTGTGCTGGCAGGGCACTGCGACCAGATCGGCCTGCAGGTGAAGTACATCGACGATCGGGGCTTCGTCTGGGTGGATGGCATCGGTGGCTGGGACATCCAGATGCTGATCGGGCAAAACATGGTGGTGTGGGGTCGGTCAGGACCGGTCCCCGGTGTGATTGCCCGCAAGGCGATTCACCTGCTCAGTCCCGAAGATCGCAAGAAGGTCCCCGAGATGAAGGACCTGTGGATCGACCTGGGGGTGAAAGATCGCGAGCAGGCCCGCCAGTTGGTGGCGGTGGGAGATCCCGTGACCTTTGAACTGGGCTTCCGGCCGCTGCAGAATCACCTTGCGGCCGCCCCCGGTATGGACAACAAGGTGGGGGCGTGGGTGGTCTTCGAGGCGTTGCGGCTGGTGGCGGCCGCTGCTCCCCAGGCGGCGGTCTATGCCGTCTCCACCGTGCAGGAGGAGATTGGTCTGCGGGGCGCCCAGACCAGTGCCTTCGCGATCGATCCGCATTTGGGGATTGCCGTGGACGTGACCCACGCCACCGACTGCCCCACGCTCGATCTGAAGCAGTATGGCGAAGTCGATCTGGGAGATGGCCCGGTGCTTCCCCGGGGGCCCAATGCCAATCCCGAGGTGCATGCACGACTGGTCTCGTTGGCGCAGCAGAACGAGATTCCAGTGCAGTTGGCGGCACTGCCCCGGGCAGCCAGCAACGACGCCAATGCTTTGCAGTTGACCCGCGGAGGAGTGGCGACCGGAATTGTGGCGATTCCCAACCGCTACATGCACAGCCCTGTCGAGGTGGTCTCGCTGACCGATCTCGAGAATGCTGCCAAACTGATCGCCCGTTTCTGTCTGAGCCTCACTCCCGAGTGTGACTTCACCCCACGTTGATGCGGGAGGCTGGCACAGCCACTGTGCGGGGCCAATCACCACGTCTAGTGCCCGGAGCCGACTTCGCCCAGAGTTCAGGCGGAAAACAGTACCTAGAAGAAGAACACCTTCTCGGCTGTTCCGCGGAGCAGCCAGTTGCGATCTCCCGCCGAGGTGAAGTCGAGCTTGTTCTTCACCAGATCGATCGAGGCCTGATACGTGTTGTTCCCGTCGATCTGATAAGGGGCGTCACTGGCCCACATCGTCCGCTCCGGACCATAGGCGTCGAACACCCGGCGAATCATCGGGACCAGGTCGAGATAGGGGGGCTGTTTTTTCCCGAGGGCATAGTAGGCCGAGATTTTCACGTGTGTCTGCTTGTGCTTCGCCAAGTCGCACAGCTTCTGCACGTCTGCATCGCGGACCTCTCCGGTGGCGCCAATCCGTGCGAAGTGATCGATCACCACCCGCGTTTGAGGGTACTTCTGGCACATGGCAGCCACGCCGTCGAGATCCTCGGGGTTCAGCAGGCAGCACATCGCCTGGCCGGTCTCGGCCCCGTGCTTCCACATCGCGTGCATTCCCTCGCTCGACAGCCAGTTCTCTTTGTAAATGAAGGGGGTAATGCGGAACCCGGTGACCCGCTTTTTCAGCAGGCCATCCATTTTTTCGCGAACCCCCGGCTGCTGATCGTCGAGCATTCCCACGACGGCGAACGCTCCAGGATGGGCGGCGGCGCAGTCGGTCAGATAGGTGTTGTTCCAGCCGTGATAGATGTGGTGCTGAATCAAGACCACCCGCCCCACCTGCACGGGATGGGCCTGAGCAAGCAGTTCTTCGGGGGTGAAGATGGCGGGCTTGAGATCTGCCTTGGTCTGACCCTTTTCGAGTGGCCAACGATCGGTGTCGGGAGACCAGACATGAGAGTGGGCGTCGATCCAGGGGTGTTTCGCCAGATCGGGACCTGCCGCCAGCACGGGGGCCATTCCCGTTTCCGCGAGGGTTCCCGCCGCCAAGGCGGCAACACCGATTTGCAACAGCGAACGACGGCTCATGGGGCCCGCACTGCTCATCAAAACACTCCTGCTGGTCCGGCTCTGTTTCCGATCTCCTCTACTTGGGCGATCATAGGCCCCCCCCAACCCGCGGAGCAAGTTTCCCCTGCCGACCGAGAGCCGATCGATTGGGCTGATTCCAGGAAAGGGTCCTGCCACGGGTAGCGGGCGGGTTGTTTTGGCCCGGGAACTCGGCGAGAATCCCGCAGCCCCACCGCACCAGACAATCAGCGGGGGGCGTCCATTCACAGGAGTGCGCGATGCGCGGCGTGTGCTTTGGGGGGTTGTTGGTGTTGAGCCTGTCGGCCTTGTTGTGGGGACAGGAAGAACCAGGAGGCGACGCGGCCTTGCGCCGTTGGCTGGCCAACGAGACGCGCGACGTGGGGCGGGGAGAGTCGGCCTGGGCTCTGACCGCCGAGGAATGGGACAGTCTGCGGGCCCCTCTGCGTGAACAGTACCTCGACATGCTCGGCCTCTGGCCTCTGCCCGAACGGACTCCGCTGAAGCCCGTGGTCACCAAGACGTTGCAACGGGACGGATTCTTGGTGCAAAACGTTCACTTTCAGTCGAAGCCGGGTCTCTATGTGACGGGCAATCTGTATCTGCCCAACCCAATGCCCCAGGGCAAACTGCCGGCGGTGTTGTATGTCTGTGGGCATTCGGGGCGTGGGCGGGATGGCAACAAGACCGCCTTTCAGCATCATGGCATGTGGTTCGCCACGCACGGCTACGTCTGCCTGATCATCGACACGCTGCAACTGGGTGAGGTGGCGGGCATTCATCACGGAACCTACCAGCACAACCGTTGGTGGTGGCACTCGGCGGGCTACACCCC
>JBKCTR010000468.1:0-9396 GCA_046318755.1 Planctomycetaceae bacterium | reverse complement strand
CTGCGAATCAAGCACGACCTCGCCCCAGCCGTAGTAGGTGTTGGCGCCGCTCGTGAACTTGAATCCGAAAAACCCCGTGTCTCCCATCCTCCAGCCTTGAGCGCCAACATCGCTTCCAGTGATACTATACGAAGTCACGGTAATGCCGTCTTGTGCAGACGAAAAAAACTTGTGACCTGCCATCGTTGGGCCAACCACAAACCCGTTGGACAGCTTCGCAAAACCGTCTGATCCCACAGAATTCGGCGCGACGAATCGTCCACCGTTGAGTTCCGTCAGCGAAGCATTATACAACTGGTTTATCAAACGAAAGTCGTTGGTGCCATCTCCGTCCACATCCAGCAAGTTGGAATTCGAGTTAGTATTGGGAGGGGAAATCGGGACATTGGGAGAGGCGATGATCGCCCCCTCGACGACGTTCCCCGAACACAAGGCCAGGCTCGCTGCCCCCCCCGCCAAAGCGAGTTTTTCCACGATCGTTTTGGTCTTCACCACAGTCGTACTCATCTGCGTTGCTCCGGATCAGAACGGGTCAAGCTCTTCAGGCCGACTCTGGATTGGCACCGCCACCGCCTCCAAGGCGGAAGTCCAACGACACCAACGTTTTTTCACCCCGAGTCGAAATAGCTGACCGCTCTCTTTCTTCGGGGCAGTGCGCGCCGCGATCACTCGCTTCTTGCGCCGTGACGCATTTTTTGATTTCCCGATGTTGCATGCCGGCACAACCGTCACACTCGGCACATTCATCCAACACGACGAAGATAAAATTGGCTCGGAACTTGTCCGTTTGCCCACCGAGCGGTGGACTGGGGAACGCAGGCTGAATCGTTCCTACCCCACCACGGGCCACAGAACCGCGATCGAAATCGGCAGCCAGTCCAGTTCGGCAAGACATCGTCCAGCGACCAGACACTCGACGGGCCGACGGCCCTGGCACCGACAGGTTGTAAACCGCTCTTACGGCCCCGGGAGCCCGTCCCCTTTTACCGCGCCTGGTACCGCACGCCCGTGGCCTGCACTTTGCGGCGGTAGACCTTGTCTCCGGCCGTCACGTACAGCGTGTCGAGCTTGGGGCCCCCGAAACAGACGTTCGAGAGCGGGCCGGCGTGCGGCTTCGCAATCGCCCCCCCCAACCGCCCCGTCGGATCAAACATCTGCAGCCCCGCCCGTGTCGTCACGTACAGCCGGCCGATCGAGTCGACCGTCATCCCGTCGGAACCCGGCCGGTCAGCCCGCGACGGCAACTGCACCGGCCCATAATACCGCTCTTTGTGCGACAGGCTGCCGTCTCGTTCCACCCGGAATGTCCACAGCACCGGCTCCTGCGATTCGGTCACCACCAGCGTCCCCTGGTCGGGCGTCAGGATCACCCCATTGGGTCGAATCCCCTCCGCCACCACCTTCTTCGTCCGCGAGGCGTCGCCGCTGATGTGCCAGACCCGCTCCCCCGGCGGATCGGTGAACCAGATCGAGCCGTTGCCAGCCACCACCAGGTCGTTCGACTGCACCCCCTCGGCCACCACCGTGTGCTCTCCCTTGCTGTTGTAGGCCACAATCTGCTTGTCGCCATTCCGGCAACCGTAAAGCAGACCATCGGGACCAAACATCAGTCCGTTGGTGTTGGCGGTCTTCTCGTCAAACAGCGTGACCTTGCCGTCAAGTTCCACCCGAAAAATCTTGCTCTCGGGCACATCGGTGAAGTAGATGCGTCCCTCGGCATCCACTGCCGGTCCTTCGGTGAATTTGTGCCCCTGCGAGACCAACTGCCACCCTTCCCCGTCGAGCAGCACCCCCGCCAGGGCCATGTCCTGGGCCGAAGCGGCGGTGGGGACCAGACACAGCACACACAACGCAATCCACAATCGAGCGGCGCGACTCACGGAACTCTCCCCAGACCAGAATAGGACGGCGACGTCTCCTCAGGTCCCGCCAGACCAACTGACGGGTGAACGGTTTCAGCCCGCGACCCACTGGTCGACGGGACTTGTCGGCGGCTGGCCGGTAAGAATCACTCGGGGGTGTCGCGCCACAGCCAGCGCAGCGATTCGGGCATCAGCGCCCCACCATGCTTCCCGTTGTGGCCCCCGTCGCCATATTCGAAGCGATAGTCGTACTTCGAAAACTTCAGTGCCGCCGCCATCTCCTGATTCGCCAGGGGCCAGTTGCCATGCAGGTTGTCGAGGTCGTTGCTCCCCTCCTGCAGAAAGACCCGAATGGGCTTGCGCTCGGTCTTGCGGATCACCGAGGGGTACACATGCCCGCCCCGAATGTTGGTGAAGCTGCCGACGTGCGAGAGAACCTTGCTGAAGGCGTCGGGACGCTCCCACGCCGCGGTGAAGGCGCAGATCCCCCCCGAGCTGATCCCCCCAATCGCCCGGTGCTCGGGGCGATCGCTCAGCTTGTAGGTCTTCGCCACCTCGGGCAGAATTTCTTCCAGCAGAAACCGGGCGTACTGATCGCTCAGCGTGTCGTATTCGAAGCTGCGGTTGCTGCGGGGCTTCTGGTCGGCCTCGCTGGCGGGAATCTGCCCGGGATTGAGGAAGATCCCAATCGTCACCGGCATCTGCTTCTTGTGAATCAGGTTGTCGAAGACCACGGTGGTCCGGAACTGTCCGTTCGGATCCACATACGACCCGCCATCCTGAATGATCATCACCGCCGCCGGCTTCGTGCCGTCATATTGCTTGGGCACATACAGCCACCAATCGCGTTCGGTCCCCGGGAAGACCTTCGACTCTTTCCACTGCAGTTTGGTCACCGTCCCCTGCGGCACCCCTTCCTGAACCAGCGAATCCCCTTCGAGCTTGTAGTCGTCTGCGGCCTGAGCCGTGGGAAGGACAACCCAGCCCAGACCGGCCACCACGACCCAAGTCGCCAGCCGGAAGAACAACCCATGTCGAGCGCGTGTCATGTTTTCATCCGTCGGAAGAATGGGCGAAGCGAACTGGCCACCGCCCGATCTGCGGATCTTAACTCTCCCCCCAACCCGGCGGAAACCATCCCCTCCTTCGCTCCTCCCCGCTCCCAGCGTCCCAGTGCCGTTGCTATCCTGCCCCAGCGCACCCACCATCGCGCAGTGTGCCATTCCTGACCAGCCGTTGCTTCTGACCCAGACTTTGCTTTTGACCTAGTGCCCACCTCAATGCCCCAACTCGCCGAGATTCTCGCCTGGCTCGACCGTGAGGCCCCCACCCACCTGGTCGAAGAGTGGGACAACACCGGCTTGCTGTTGGGGGACCGCCACCAGCCGGTCGACCGGGTCCTCACCTGCCTGACCCTCACCGAAGATGTCGCCCAAGAGGCGATTGACCGTGGGGCGCAGTTGGTCATCAGCCATCACCCCATCTTCTTCAAGCCGGTCAAGAAACTCACCGCAGATGACGCCCAGGGGCGCATGGTGCTGCGGCTCGCCGCGGCCGGCGTGGCGGTCTTCTCGGCCCACACCCGCTTCGACAGTGCCCGGGGGGGCATCAATCAGCAACTGGCCGAACGGCTGGGACTGGTCGCGATCGACTCGCTGCAGCCCGCCAGCGCCCCCGCCAGTTTCAAACTGGTGGTGATGGTTCCCCGCACCCATGTCGAAGCAGTCCGACAGGCGATGTGGAACGCCGGAGCGGGGGTGATTGGCGAATACACCGAGTGCAGTTTTCTGATGCCGGGGGTCGGCTCGTTCCGCGGCACCTCGGCCAGCAATCCGGCCATTGGCAAGCCGGGCGAATTTCAGACGGTCGAAGAATACCGCATCGACATGGTCTGCCCCGCCCCGCTGGTCGACCAGGTGATTGCCGCGATGAAACAAGCGCATCCTTACGAAGAAACGGCGTTCGACATCGTTCCCCGGCGGGCCCCCCAGATCGATGTGGGGGTGGGCCGCACGGGTCTGCTCCCCCCGGCCGATCAACCCGGGCAGCCCCCGCTCTTCCTGGGCGATTTCCTCGAACGGGTCAAACAGCGGCTGGGAATCGACGCACTGCAATTCAGCGGCCGTCTCGACCAACCGGTCCGGCGGGTGGGCATCGCCTGCGGTTCGGCCGGAGAGCTGCTGCGGCTCGCCCGGCAACGCCGTTGCGATGTCTTCCTGACCGGCGAAGCCCGCTTTCACACCGCGCTCGAAGCCCGCGATGCCAACATCGCCCTCGTGCTGGCCGGCCACTACGCGACCGAACGCCCCGCCATGGAAGCCCTGGCGGTCACCCTGCGCGAGGCGTTCCCCGCAGTCGAAACCGCGGCCAGCACCTGTGAGCGCGATCCCCTGCAGACGTTTTGAGCAGGTTGCCCGGAATGCTGTCTCCCTGCGGTTGTCTGCGGGAAGACCCACGGCGGCTGCCTGCCCCCCCTGCGGCTGACCATGTTGTGCGGGATCGCCCGACACCTCCCGGCTGAACTTCCGCGTCCCGCGTGGTAGACTCGAATCAGAGTTCGCAAGTCTGGCCCTCTCCCTTTGTCTGGTCCACAGCCCGAGTTCAAAACACCCGTGCGGAAACTGATTGTTGACCTCGACCCCGGAATTGGGGATGCCTTCGCAGCCGTCCTGGCTCTGGCCGACCCCAACCTCGACGTGCTCGCGCTGACCGCCTGTGCGGGCTGCGTCCCCGGCCCCACCGCCACCCGCAACATCCAGGCCATTCTCGCGCATCTCGATCCTCCCAAGTGGCCCCGCCTGGGATCGGCCCGTGGCGCCACCCCCACCGTCCCCCGGGGAGCCGCCGTCTGCGAGGCCTTTCTGGGCGAGTTGCACGGCCCCACGGGACTGGGAGACATCGAGTTCCCGGCGGCCCAATTGCACAATCCACATGAATCGGCCAAGGTGCTGGTCGACCTTGTCCGCACCCATCCCCAAGAGGTGACGGTGCTGACCCTCGGCCCCCTGGGGAATCTGGCCGCGGCGATGGAGCGGGCCCCCGATTTCCTCGAGTTGCTGGGAGGCCTGGTCTGCTGTGGCGGAGCGATCAGCCGAGGCGGCGATGTCACCGCCACGGCCGAGACCAACATCTACCTCGATCCCGAGGCGGCTGACCAGGTGCTCAGCAGCCGGTATCCGAAGACCCTGGTCCCCCTCGACGCCACCGAACCCGTCGCGCTCACGCTCGATCAACTGTCGCGCATCACCCGGTGGGAGAGCCCGGCCAGCGCCTTTTTGGGCAAGCTGTTGCCCGTGTCGTTCCGCATGTACCGGCAGCAACTGGGGCAGGAACAGGTGGGCCTCGCCGAGGTCGCCGCGTTGGCCATCTTGTCGCGGCCGAGCCTGGCCCGCAGCACGTCGTTGCCGATCGCGGTCGAGACCTCGGGTGAGTTGACGCGGGGGGCGACAGTGGCCGACCGGCGGGGGCAATTCGCCCCCCGGGCGAACACCGAGGTGGTCCAGGAAATCGACTCCCGCGGGGTGCTCGAGTACCTGCACGACATTTTGAAGGGGGCGGCATGACGGCCGATTCCACCCCTCGCGCCGCTCCCGCCCCACCTCCAGCGCCGCTCGACGTCTGGTGTGCCGGCATCATTGTGGCCGACTTCATCTGCGAACCGATCGAGGCGCTTCCCGCGGCGGGAGCCCTGATGATGACCCCGGGCATCTCGTGGGCGATTGGCGGCTGCGCTTCGAACGTGGCGGCCGATCTGGCGCGTGTCGGTTTGCGGTCGGCCGTGGTGGGCCGGGTGGGGGACGATCCCGCGGGAGATTTCGTGCGGGGCAGCCTGCAGACCGCCGGAGTCGACACCTCGCGGGTGCTGGCCACTTCCGGGTACCAGACCAGCGCCACCCTGGTGGTGAATGTGAAGGGAGAAGACCGGCGTTTCATCCACACCTTCGGAGCCAATGCCGCCTTCACCGGCGAAGAACTTCCGACCGACCTGTTGCCCCGGGCAAAGGTGTTGTACCTGGGAGGCCTGTTCCTGATGCCCGGATTGACGGGCGAGCGGGTCACCCGGTTGTTTCAGGCCGCCCGGCAGGCGGGGCTGATGACCGTGCTCGACGTGGTCATCCCCGATCCGCAAGGAACCTGGCCCGTCTTGCAGCAGGTGTTGCCGTTCGTCGATGTGTTCCTCCCCAACCACGATGAGGGACACCTCATCACGGGCCTCTCCGACCCCGTGGCGCAAGCCCGGCAGTTTCGGAGTGCGGGAGCCGGCACCGTGGTCATCACTTGCGGTCGCGACGGCTCGGTGCTGTTGACCGACACTCAACTCTGGCGGGGAGGCATCTACCCGGTCGAGTATGTCGATGGCACAGGCAGTGGCGACGCCTTCGCGGCGGGGTACATTTCGGGACTGTTGGAGGGGTTGCCCCCGACCGAATGCCTGGTGCGCGGCAGCGCGTTGGGGGCCAGTTGCGTCCGCCAGCCGGGGGCCACCACCGGAGTATTCCAACGGGACGAACTGGACGCCTGGCTGCGATCGCACACGTTGCCGCTGGAACGGATCGAGTAGGCCGCACCAACACGCGGCCCCCCGTTTCGTACCACGACTTTTCCACTTGTCGAGAGACCTCCCCGGCCCACCGAACGTTTCACGGTTTCGGGGTCCCTGGCAGGTTGCACCACCGGCGGTCGCCTCGCGCCAGCGGAAACCGGGTGGCCGCCCCTGAAGTACGATAGGTTTCCAACCTGTCGGTGCCAGGGCCGCAGGTCCGTAGAGTAGACGGGCCAGATTGATTACCGAGCGCGGTCTCACTCGACGCGGCGATTCGGGTGAAGTGCGCTTTGCCGGGACAGCGGGTTCGACAAGTTTTTAAACTCGTCGTACGGATCGGGGCGACGGCCCCTGAAGTACGATAGGTTTCCAACCTGTCGGTCCCAGGGCCATCGGCCCGTAGAGTAGACAGGCCAGATTGATTACCGAGCGCGGTATCACTCGACGCGGCGATTCGGGGGGAGTGCGATCTGCCGGGACAGCGGGTTCGACAAGTTTTCAAACTCGTCGTACGGACGGGCGGGCGGATCAGGACGACGTGGTGGGGGGACGCGGGGTGACCCGTTCGGACAACCCGCCTCGCCCCGGTTCTGGCGGACGGGCAATCACCTCCGAGAGCGGCCGCGGTTGCGCCTTCAGCTCAATCGGCAAAATCACGCTGAACCGGCTCCCCTTCCCCAGCTCGCTCCGCAGCGTCACCTCCCCCCCCAGCAGCTTGCTGAGCTCCTTCACAATCGACAGCCCCAGCCCCGTCCCGGCATATTCCCGCGTCAGGCTGGTCGAATGCCCCCCGGGAGTGGTGTTCCCCTGCCGGAATTTCTCGAAGATCGAGTCCTGGTCCTCAAGCGGAATGCCCACCCCGGTGTCCTCCACCACCACTTCGATCTGCTCGGATAGGGGCACCAACTGCGCCAGCACCTGCACCCGGCCCCCTTCGGGCGTGAACTTCACCGCGTTCGACAACAGGTTGTACACAATCTGCTGCAGCTTCTGCGCATCCTGATGCAGTACGGGAATCTGCGGGTCGCTCTCGGTGGTCAACTCGATGTTCTTGCGCTCGGCCAGAGGCCGCATCATCGAGGCGAGACGTTCCAACAGGTCCCCCGCCGTGAACTCCACGATGTGCAGATCCATCTTGCCCGCCTCGATCTTGGCGAGGTCCAGGATGTCGTTGATCAGGGTCAGCAGGTCTTTGCCCGAAGTCTGGATGTTGCGGACGTACCGCTGCTGACGCTCGGTGAGGTTGTCGGCCCCGGCCAGCACGTCGCTGAACCCCAGAATGCTGTTCAGCGGGGTCCGCAGCTCGTGCGTCATGGTGGCCATGAAGTCGTTTTTGAGATTGTTCAGCTCGTACAATTGCAGGTTGGCCCGGGCCAATTGATCGACCTTGGAATCGAGCTCGGTGTTCACCTGCCGCAATTCCTCCTGCACGGTCACCAGGTGCCGCAACATGCGGTTGAACGCCTGGCTGAGCGACTCGAACTCGTCCCCCGTACGAATCTCCGCCCGCCGGTCGAGCTGCCCCCGCGAAATCGCTTCGCTCACATCCCGCAGGTGTTCCACCGGCTTGACGATCACATACCGGACAATGGCCCACGAGGCGGTCATCGCCAGAAAGACCGTGACAATCGCGGTCGAGAGCAGGACGGCATTGTTCCAGGCAAGCGAGCGATCGTTCTTGGACAGCGGCAGCACAATCGCCACCATCCCCAGCAAGGTCCCCTCCTCCACCGGCCGGGTGCCGATGGTGCTGTGGTAGTGGCACTGCAGGCAGACCTGACTGGCGCGGACGGCACCGTAGTACCGCATTTCGCGGCGGCCCGCCTGGTTGCGGACAATGCGGTACGTCTCGCGGAGGTCGGCATCGGCCTCCAACAGATCGAGCTGGGTGAAGTCGGCCTGATCGCTCGGGATCTTCTCAGAATGAACGGTGTCGGCCCGGTACAGCGTCCAGAGAAAGCGGTCATTCCCCTCAATGTGCAATTCGGGGGGCAGCAGGGCATCCCACAGGGCGTCGTCGGTCTCGCGGAAGTCCTTGGTGGGCAGACTGATGTGATTCCAGTGGTGCCGCTGGACAACCGGCTGAATCATCATGCGGCCGGTCAACAGATTCTGATCGAGCACCAGGCCCGTCGTCATCCGGTAATAGAGGTAAAAACTTCCCGAGACCAGCAACAACAGTCCCCCACCGAACAGAAACCGACATTTCCGTTCGAGACTGGTCTCCCCGAGCAGGCGTTTGAATGTCCGGTACGACATGGTGAACAATGTTACTCAATACAGATCGATTTGACACGTCTGGTATTGAGTGGTACCCTTCTCCTGTAGGAATCAAGCGTCTTTACGAGAAAATCCGACGCCACGGACGGGACTGGATGTCAGGCGACTGTCAATTCCTACACTCCCTGCGTGAACACACAACCACCTGTCAACAGACCACCAACGGACCAGCATGTTGACGACCGGATGTCGGCCGGCAGGTTGTGTGGACTCAAGGCCGCGACACGATCAACGCCACAGGTTTGACTCAACAGGCTTGACGCAACAAGTTTGGCACAGCGTGGAAAACGGATTGCCCCCCTCCTAAAAAACGTCAGGTGGTGCAGAGTCGGTGGGGGTCGGCGTGGAACTGCTCGGGGATGCGGAACGCGATTCGGATGTGGGTTGTCTTGGGTTGTTGAAGCGTGAGTGAGCTTGATTCCTGATCCGTCAATCTGAGGAGTTCCAAGACTTGTCAGACTGGGTGATTTCGGACCTTTCCCCTGCCGGTTAAGGTGTGCGGTCAATTGGATCGGGGCGTGATGCGGCTGTCGCTTGCAAGTTTGGTCGATCTTGGGTTTTTCCCACCGGTCGACACCTCTGATGCGATCTCTCTTCGAGGAGTTTCAGCAACATGCTGAAGGTTGATTTGAAGGTGTTGGAAGGGAGACAGGCGGGGAAAACCATCCCGGTGCCGGTGAAGCAGTTCCTGATTGGTCGCGAGCAAGATTG
>JBKCTR010000467.1:0-8665 GCA_046318755.1 Planctomycetaceae bacterium | reverse complement strand
AACCTGGCGCGATGAAGCCAGTGACGGGGCGGGGTTGACCCAGGTGATCGGTTGGAAGATTCCCGACCGCGTTCTGGAAATCACCACCCGCGAGCGCGACAACGAATCGGTGGCTCTGGTGACGGTCGACGCCAGTTCGGGCGAAGTGGTGCATGCCGGTGGAAACGCCCGGGGAGATCTCGTGCAGGGGAAATGGGATCTGTCACGTCCCGAAGACGCGGTGTTGACGCTGCAGGTGACCGGGGGGACTGGGCAAAAACTCAATAACCTGGGCATGCATCATCGCTGGCTGGAGGAAGGCAGACTCGAGCGCGTGCTCGACCTGCCGCAGCCGATTCGGGTGAAGATGAAGCGGTCCTCCACGGCTCTCGAGCAGTGAGTCTCACACGGGCGCCTGTTTGTCACCCAGAACCGGGCGGCGTCCGGCCGGCCGTCTTCCGCAGCGAGATTGTCTGCGTTCTTCTGAAAGATCGCGATGAGTGAGACCACTTCAGCGAACTCCGCACCCCTCCCCGTCAGTCGGCGCCACGATCTCGACGCACTGCGGGGCTGGGCCATGCTGCTGGGGATCGTGCTGCACGCCTCGATGAGTTTTTTTCCCGTTCCCTGGTGGGTGCAGGATCCCCAGCAGAATGGTCTGATCGGCCTGCTGTTCCTGGGAATCCACGGCTTCCGGATGCCGCTGTTTTTCCTGCTCAGCGGGTATTTCACGATGCTGGTCTACCGGCGGAAAGGGCTCGCTTCCCTGTTGAAGCAGCGGGCCTTGCGCATTCTGGTTCCCTGCCTGCTGGGGCTCGTGACCATCCATCCCGCCCTGCATGCCGTGGGGGCCTGGGCCGTCGCCCGGGCTCCCCAGAGACCCGCACCCGAATTGCCCCCCCTGTTCCATGCGATCCGCAGCGGCGACATTTCCGGTGTCCGGTCGCAACTGGCGACGGAACCCAATCTGGCCCTTCCCGATCCGGCATTCCAGATTTGCCCGCTGCATTGGGGGGCCCTCGTCGGCAATCTCCAGATCGTGACGGATCTCATTGAGGCCGGGGCGCCGCTCGAAAAGGGGGATGGTCAGGGGAACGTCCCGCTCAATGCCGCCGCCTTCGCCGGGCATGCTGCGGTGGTGCAACTGCTGCTCGCGCGCGGCGCCAATCCGAACGCGGCCAACCACGAGGGACGCCTGCCGCTGGATGTGCTGGACGTTCCCGCCGAGATCACGGCGGGGATCCTGGAGTATCTCGGGTTGCCCCGGCCCACTCCCGAGACACTTGCGGAAGGTCGTCGCCAGGTCAGCGAACTGCTGTCCCCCGTCACGCAGCGGGAGAGTGCGGCCACAACCCCGCCCCGCGCGAGAGGGCTGCTCGACCGTGTCGTCCAGGGATATACCCGCGAGCTCCGTTCGCCGCGCTATCAGATCACCTGGCACGGTGAACCTTGGCACCTGGTCACCACCGGCGTGTTCGACCATCTCTGGTTTTTGTGGTTCCTGGTCTGGATGGTCACGGGGTTTGCCCTGGTGGTGGGCTGGCGGCCCGCACTGGGCTGTCTCCCCCCCGCCGGGACGTCCGGCGGCTGGGGGGCCAGCGCTCCCCTGGGGATGGCCATCGCGGCCACGACCATTCCCCAGGCTTTCATGGGGATGGATGGCCCTTCGCTGGGACCCGACACCTCGACCGGCTGGCTGGTTCCACCCCATTTGCTCGCCTACTACGGACTCTTCTTCGCCGTCGGCTGCTGGATGCAGGGACACGAGCTTGAATTCCGGAAGTGGACCGGGCATTGGAAGAGCTGGCTCGCGGTGTCGGTGGTGGTGTTATTCCCCGCGGCGGTGGCCACCCTCGAGTCGCGGTCGTGGTCCCTGGTGATTCAGCCGCTGTATGCGTGGCTGATGAGTCTGGGCTGCCTGGGGCTCTTCGAACGTTACCTCTCGCATCCCAGTTCCCGGTCGCGATATTTGTCTGACTCTTCGTATTGGCTCTACCTGGCACATTTGCCGGTGGTGGTGGCCCTGCAGTCGCTCGTCTCGGGCTGGGGCGGAGGGGCTGTGGTGAAGTTGGGTCTCGTGCTGCTGCTGGCGATTCCCCTGTTGCTGGTCAGCTATCATCTGCTCGTTCGGTCGACACCGCTGGGGTGGCTGCTGAATGGGCGGATGGAACGGTGGAATTCCCGGCGGTCCCCTGACGCCAAGCAATCCGTCTGACAGCACGGTTGTCGCCGGGTCCATCTGAGCGGTCTGGCGGTCCGCTGTCGTCTGCTGGGAATTCTCCCCGCGAGATCACTTTTGTACGACGAGCAGCGTCTGCTGTCCTTTGGTCGACCCCGATCGAGACAACTCCGCCTCCCAACCTTGGGATCACGACTTTGCATTCCGGACGAACTCTGTTTCGGTGGCTCGCTGTGACGGGCATCGTGGTGATGGTTCTGCTGGCCATCCGTCCGGTGATGTCGGCGACTGGAGGTTTTGCCATGCCGTGGCTGTTCGTCGCCTCGGGGCTCTTCATGCTGCTGGGGCAGTCTGGTCGGTGGGATCACCCCGCGTTTCGAATCCCGTTTCGCGTGGGGCTGATCGCGTGTGCCGCGGGAGGTCTGCCGGGCCCCCGCGATTCTCCGTTGGGTGTCGGCTGTTTCCTGGTGCATTCTGCCGGTCTCGTCACTGCAAAGCGGCGCCTACGGCCTGCGCGACGTGGCGATTACGGTGCCGACGGTGGTGGGGCGCACGGGGGTCATCGGCACCATCGAAGTCGAGCTCTGGCCGCGTGAGAAGATCGCCTTGCAGCAGTCGGCTGAGGTGTTGAAGGAGAAGATTGCGAAGGTGCTGTCGGTGCCGCGTACGGGCACCCCCGGTTGCGAGTCTGATTCCAGCCCGGCGGTTCGATTTGACCAGCCGGGCTGTTGTCTGCGCGGAGGGTGGCTCGGGTGGGCCCGGCTTGCCTGACGTGACCGGAGGTCAGCGTGTAGGATCGATCCCCCGGGCGCACCGCGGCCGAAAGCTTCCGCCTCGTGGGTGAGTCTGTGATAATCACGAGTTCACTGTGCTTACCCGGAGACCAGTCTGTCCCCCCATTTCGGGGGGCGATGGTTGGTGCCGCTGAAGTGGAGGAGTGATTGTTCCATGCCATTCCGAACCCCCGAGGAACTTGCGATGCTCATGGATCGCATGGCCGATCTGGCGGGCGATGCCGAGCGTCAGGAATGGCTGGATCGGGTTTGCGGCAACGAGCAATCGTTGCGGCAGTTATTGGAGGAGCACTGGGCCAGACGTGTTGGGCCCACGCGTTGTGAGACTCCCGGACACGTATCCCAACCAACCCAGAAGGGGAGTTCATCGGATCGGGAGGACGTCACTCAGAATCGGACTGGTGAGACAGACGAAACCCGCCGCACCGCGATGGTGACCCCGGTGGACGCGACCCAGTTTCTCCCGGGAGGGAGTGTCCTGCAGACGTTGCCGGGGGCGGTCGAATTCGATCCCATCGTATTGCGTCCTCCGGAGGGGGAGGCCCCCGCTCCTTCCCTGCGACCCTTGTCGCGCAAGCGGGTGTGGAAAGACCTCGGCAACCGGTATGAGCTGCATGGCGAGCTGGCCCGGGGTGGCATGGGGCTGATTCTGCAGGGGCGAGACCTTGACCTCGGGCGCGAATTGGCCATCAAGGTGCTGCACGACTCGCACCTCGATCGTCCCGAGGTGGTGCAGCGGTTTGTCGAAGAGGCGCAGATCCAGGGGCAACTGCAGCACCCGGGCGTCGTGCCTGTTCACGAATTGGGGATGTTCACCGACAAGCGTCCATTTTTCAGCATGAAGCTGGTCACGGGCGAGACTCTCGCGGCCCGGCTGAAGGCGCGCAGCACCCTGCCCGACCAGCGGGCTGTCCTGCTCAAGATCTTTGAACAGGTCTGCCAGACGATGGCCTATGTGCACAGCCGTGGCGTCATTCACCGCGATCTGAAACCGACGAACATCATGGTTGGTTCGTTTGGCGAAGCCCTGGTGATGGACTGGGGACTGGCCAAGCTGCTTGGTGTGCGGGGAGATCGGCCCGGGATGTTGGCCGAAGATGCAGTCGCCTCCGAGATCCCGTCGACTGAGGAGGGTTCCGAAAAGAACCCCGAGTCCGGGCCGATTGTCACCCGGTCCTCCAGCGTCGAGACGCAGGTGGGGAGTATCCTGGGGACGCTGGACTTCATGCCTCCCGAGCAGGCGGTGGGGCAGGTCGATTCGCTGGACGAGCGGGTCGATGTCTTCGCACTGGGGGCGATTCTCTGCAATATCCTGACCGGCCAGCCTCCCTACGTCGGTGCGAATACCGGCGACCTGTTGCGGATGGCCAGCCAGGCCGATCTGGCGGATTGTCACGCCCGACTGGCGACCTGCGGAGCCGACCAGGAATTGCTGGAGTTGACCCGCGACTGCCTCAGCCCGCAGCCGGGCGATCGCCCGCGTGATGCGGGAGAGGTGTCGCGGCGCGTGACGGGCTATCTCGCCTCGCTCGAACAACGACTCCACGCGTCTGAGTTGTCCCGGGCTGCGGAAGAGGCCCGGGCGGAAGAGGTGCTGCATACCATGGCCGAGACCGAGGCCCGGGCGCAGGCGGAGCGGAGACTCAAGCAACTGCAATTGCGGGGGATCCGCTGGGTGGCAGCGCTGTTGATGGTGGGAACTCTCGCCACGGCGGGGGTGGCCTGGTACCAGAATCGGTTGAAACAGGGGGCCGAACGAGCCCGCCAGGAAGCGGAAACCGCAAAGACACGCTCCTTCAAAGCCCTCGTCGAGATGGAGGCGGCGAAAGAAAAGGTCGAACAGGCGAAGCGGGAGGAAACTCAGGCCAAGGAGGCGGCCGATGCCCAGCGCCGGCTGGCCGAATTGCAGTCGGAGGAGGCGATTCGCCAACGCCAGGCGGCCGAGAACGCCCGCGATCAGAACCGCCGTTCACTGTATCGCTCGCAGATGCCGCTGGCGGCCGGGTTATGGGAGCAGTGCCGGGGACTGCCGCAAATGTCCGAGATTCTGCGCAGTTGGCGGCCCAGCGACACACAAACCGATCTGCGCGGCTGGGAATGGCATCACCTGGAGGGAAGGCTCCAGTCCCACCTGCGGCGGATCGATGTGGGCCAGGGCTATTTGACCCGGTGCGAATGGAATCCCCAGGGTACCAGACTGGCGGCCGGCAGCGAGACGGGACGCATCGTGCTGGTGGAAGGAGGGGCAACCGGCCCCGAACGGGTTCTGGAAGGGCATACCGGATGGGTGTCGGGCCTGGGGTGGCATCCCGATGGCGACCACCTGATCAGTGCCAGTCACGATCAGACCTTCCGCATCTGGAACGCAGCCACGGGTGAGTGCCTGCATACGTCCGAGTCGTTTCAGACCGCGGCGACCGCCGCGGCGTTCAGTCCGGACGGGAACCGGTTCGCCATCGCCACGGGTGGTGGTGTTTCCGTGCGCGATTACCCCGGGCGGCAGGTCTTGCACGCCACTCCCCTCGCGGTCGAGCACCTGGCTTGGTTGCCGGATGGTCGGGGGATGGTGCTGCATGGAAGCCGACGGCTGCACCTCTGGAATCTCAATGATTCCGACCCCCGGCTGGTGGCGACCGACAACAGTTGGCGCAGTGCGCTGGCGCTGAGTCCCGATGGCCGGCTGGTGGCGGTCCCTGACGATTCCGATATCGTCCTGCGTGAGTTGCCCGGAGGAACAATCCGACAACAGTTGCGGGGGCATCGGCTCCCCCCCCTGAGCCTGCACTTCAGTCCGGATGGTCGGCAACTGGCCGCGGCCGGTGAGGAATTCTCGGTCCATGTCTGGAATCTGAACCAGCAGCGCATGGTCCAGACCCATCGTGGACAATCGTGGAATGTCAGCAGCGTGCGGTGGCACCCCCGGAACAATCTGCTGGCGTCCACCAGCACCGATCTTCGCATCTGGGACCCGGTCCGCAATGAGGGAGCCCTCGAGGTCCAGACTTCGGTGAAGCCGATCAATTCCCTGAGCTGGAGCCCGGACGGTCGTTTCATCGCCCTCGCCGCCGCCTGGGGGACGATCGAGGTGGTCGATGCGAACACCGGCATCACCCAACAGTTGCTGACAGGCCAGCCGGGCAATTTCCAGCGTGTCGCCTGGCACCCCCGCCGCCCGCTGCTGGTCTCGACTGGCGATCAGCAGGATGTCACGTTCTGGAATCCCCAGACCGGACAACAGATCCGCAATCTGCCGGGCCTGCTGCCGATCGGGCGGGCCCTCGCGTGGAGCCCCGATGGACGCTGGCTGGCCGCCGGGGGAGGCCCGGGACATGGCAAGGTTGTGGTGATCTCGGCTGAGACTCTGGAAGTTGTGGGCGAATTGCCCGGAGCCGACAGTCGGGTGCACGCTGCGGCCTGGAACCACGACGGGACGCGCCTCGCCGCCAGTGCGAGTGATGGCCAGGTCCGCATCTGGGACATTGCTCCCGAGTGGCTGGAGAAGAGACCCGATTCAGCCTCTCCGCGGCCCCCCCACATCATCCCGACGGGACACCTCACCGGGTCACACTGGGCTCTCGCCTGGAATCACCGCGGAGACCGACTGGCGGCAGGGGGACAGTCCGGCAAGATTGCTTTGCTGGATACCAACCAACGCACCGTCGTCCAGACGCTCGATGGACACACCTCCATTCTCTACGGACTTGATTGGTCTTCCGACGACAGCCGGTTGGCGTCCTGTTCGCATGACAACACCGTGAGGATCTGGGACACCCGCGATCAGGCCGAAATCCTGGTCCTGCGTCAGGGGCGCGACCAGGTGGGGGGCATGGCGTTCTCACCCGATTCGTCCCGGCTGGCGTTTGCCGACAGCAAAGGATTCCTCCACATTCTCGATGCCCCACTTCCCCACGTCCAATCCCCGGCCAGTGTGCGGCAGGAAGTCGATCGCGAGGTGGTGCGCCAACCCGGCGACCCGGCTCTGCGGTATCGACAATGGCAGGCTCACCGGTCGGGTGGCGATCCTCAGACGGCCCGGCAAGCCCGACAGGAATTCCTGGCCCAAATCGCCCAACAGCCCCACGACATGGCGCGCATCTGGGAGCCCCTCGAAGTCGCCAATCGGCTGGTGGCCGATTCGACACTGCAGACCATGGTCTGGCGGACGCCGGAATGGCTGCAGACCACAGCCGAGAGTGACGCGGATGTCAGCCCCCAGCCGGATGGATTTCTTCTGGCTGGCCCGATCCCTCAAGGGCGTCCCGATGTGTATCACCTGCGGTGCCGGGTGCCTCCCGGTCCACTCACCGGACTGCGGCTGGATGTGCAGTCTCACGCCAGTCTGCCAGGCTATGGTTCGGGGTGGGGCGATGGAAACTTCCATCTGTCCGGTGTGCGGGTCGAAGTACGCCGTGCCACGGGTGAGGTCACCCCCCTCCCCTTGGCGTTCGCTGCCAGCGACTGGGTCCGTCCCCTGGATGGTGACACGTCTCCCCAGGATGGTCCCTGGGGCGTTCTCGACGACAACCCCGCCACCCACTGGGATGTCTGGCCAATCCCCCGGACGCCCCATTGGCTGGCAATCGAAATGCAGCAGACCGCGCTCATCCATCCGGGGGATGAAGTGCTTGTCCAACTGCAGTTTCACGATCCCCGCTGGCCGCTGGCCCGGCTGGGCAACTTGCGGATGACCACCACCGCGGACCGGGTCGACTTCGCCGAACTGCAGGTGGCCGCCGGCATCCAGAGTCGGATCTTGCCTCCCTGGGATGCCCTGGTGGCGGGTTGTCTCGTGGTGGGGGAAACCACGGCAGCCGGGCAATTGCTGGCCCAGCCCGATTTGCTGACGCCCCTCCACCGGGCCTGGCTGACACTGTGGAGGTGCCAGGCGGTCGGAGATGTCGCGGAAGCCCGTCGGGCAGCGGAAGAGTTGCGTCAGCGGATGCAGTCCGAAACCGTGCCGCGTCCCCTCGAAGCAGTGTTCCGCCGGACCCTCGAGCGGGTTCCCTGATCGCCTCGAACGACGGAAGGGGACATGCTTGGCGACCCGGTCTCTGTTGATCAATTCCGGAAGTTGACCTGTGATGGGAACTTGGCTCACGCGAGGCACACGCTCTGTGGCAGACTTTCCCGGAACGTGGCGGACCACCCTGTTGCGGGCCGCCATTCTGTTGGCTGTGCTGGGGGGGATCTGGCCAGTGCTGGCGGCGTCTGGTGGCTTTGCAATGCATTGGCTGTTCGCCGCCTCGGGGCTGTTCGTGCTGCTGGGGCTGTGTGGCCGGTGGAATCAACCCGCGTTCCGGATCCCGTTTCGGCTGGGGCTGGTGGCCTGTGCGGCCGGGGACGTCTTGGGGCCGCGCAACTTTCATTGGGGGGTTGCCTGATTTCTCTTGGCCCACCTGGCGTTTTGTGTGGGCTGTCTGGGGCATGGGGTGGCCTGGAGCAGGCTGCTCCGTTGGTCTCCCGTGATACTTGCGGTCAGCTTCGGCCTCGTGGGGCTTTGGCTCTGGCCGCATCTTCCCGAACGCGATCGACCACTCATTGTCGACTATACGGCCGTCATCTCGGTGATGGCGTGGCTGGCGGCCGGGCTGCGGCCGTCGCCCCTCCGTCCCTGGATTTGGACCGGGGCTTGGATCTTCTATCTCTCTGACATCTTCGTGGCCCGCTGGCGGTTCGTCGATCCCTCGTCGACCAACGGCCTGGTCTGTTACCC
>JBKCTR010000466.1:0-6265 GCA_046318755.1 Planctomycetaceae bacterium | reverse complement strand
GGCCATGATGGTGGGATCTTGCAGGCCACCCAGTTGACCCAGATACGCCTTGCGGCTGTTCTGAACGCCAAACAGGTCTTCCTTGGCAATGCGGGCCTGCTCTTCGCCATCCTGGCTGTATTGCTGCAGCAAGATCTCCATCCGCCGCAGCATGCTCAGCACGTACGGCGCCCGCACATCGCGCTGGAACTTCAAGGCGTCCATGGTGTTGAGCCGGTCGGTGCGCCCGGGATGCCCCGAGACAAACACCAGCTCGTCGGCGGCCGCCCCCTGCGCGTTCCACTGCAGGAAGTGCTCGATCTTGGCGGGCTGATCGTTCTCGTACGCGCGGAACAGGCAGGCGTCGAGGTCGTAGCGGGGATACTCGAAGTTGTCGGGATCGCCGCCGAAGAAGGCGATGTCGAACTCGGGGGCCCAGACCAGCCGGATGTCGGTGTATTTCTTGTAGCGGTAAAGGTGGTATTGGCCCCCCTGGTACAGGGTGACCACATCACTGCGGAGACCGGTCTTGTCGAGCGATTCTTTCTCGATCGTGGCAATCACCGCGCGGCGGGCCATGAACGCCTCGCCCGGATTCATCTCGGGCTTGACCGCCGCCGCGACCCGGGCGGTCACGTCTTCGATCGATTGCAGCACGTTCAGTTCGAGGTCGGGAGCCTTCGGCTCGTCGGCCAGGGTCTTGGCGAGGAAGCCCTCTTTGTAGTAGTCGTGCTCAGCCGTGCTCACCTTGTGCAGCGTGTCGGCCCCCACGTGGTGATTCGTCAGCACCAGCCCGTTCGAGGAGACAAACGAGCCCGACCCGCCGGAGTTGAACCGGACCGACGACTTCATCACGTGGTCGATCCAGGCCTCGGTCGGCTCGAAGCCGTACTTCTCTTTGAGTTGCTTGCGGGGGAGGTTGTTGAAGACCCACATCCCCTCATCCCCACGGACGGGAGAAGCCAACAACGGCAGGGCCAACACCCCGGCCATCAGACCCGCCAGGCACGATCGAACCGCACGCATGCCACACCTCATGTTGAAATGACAGCCAGTCACAGAACCGGCAGAAACAGACAGACAGAACACACCAAATCTCGCCGAATCCTCCCCGGGGGGACACAGCCTATTCGGCGGAAACACGTTCGCCCGGGGCCGACTTCGGTTTGGCCTGCAGTCCCGAGATCAGCAGCGGAATGAGCAGGAGGGCGATGCTGACCAGGGCGGGGAGGTTGCTGGAGTTCCAGCTCTCGCTGAGCCGCGCGCCCAGGTCGAGCGTGCCGGTGAACCCCGGAATGAGCGACAGGAAGATGATGAGAATGGCCGCGACCGAGCCCCCGGCGATGTATCCCGACGACAGCAGCACCCCGGGGCTGGAGTCTCCCTCTTCGGGGGTGCGCTTGGTGAAGTGATCGGCCAGAGCGCGGACCATGCCCCCCAGAAACACGGGAGCGGACGCCGAGAGGGGCAGGTAGACCCCCACGGCAAAGGGCAGGGCGGGAACCCCCGCCAACTGCATGACCACCGCGATGAACGCCCCGATCAGCACGAGCCCCCACGGCAGTTTCTGGTTGAGGATGCCATCGATGATCAAGGCCATCAGGCGGGTCTTGGGGGCGTCGAACTTCCCGGCGGGGGTGCCGTCGTCGTGCTTGGTAAGCAACCCATTGATCGACGGATCCACAAACCATGCGAGCGTGCCATCCTCGCGCACGAGGTACTTTCCCTGGGGTACTCCCTGGGCGTTGCCGGTGACGGCATGCCAGACGCGGTACTCGGCCGAGTCGGTGATTCCCGGACCGATCGCGCGCTCGCGTCGACCGAGCGTGGTGACCAGCTCGCCGGGCAAGACCACGGCCGGCAGATCTTTCTGGGAGTAGACGGTGCCGGCGTCGTTCAATTTCACCAGGGTCCAGCCGATGACGAGGGCCGAAGTGAGGGCTCCAATCAAGATCGACCACTGCTGCCACTTGGGGGTGGCCCCCAGCAGAAACCCGGTTTTGAGATCCTGCGAGGTGGTCCCCGCGTTGGAAGCGGCGATGCAGACAATGCCTGCGACCGACAGCGCGGCCACACGGTCGGTGGGAGTGGTCCAGCCCAGCAGCAAAAAGACCAGGCAAGTCAGCAACAGGGTCGCCACGGTCATCCCCGAGATGGGATTGGACGACGAGCCGATTTCACCCGTGAGCCGGGATGAGACGGTGGCGAAGAAGAACCCGCACAGCACGACCAGCAGGCTGCCGACCCAGTTCATCCGCAGGGAGGGGGCCAGCACGATGGCCGCCATCAGCCCCAGGCAGCCCAGGGCCACCAGCCAGAGGGGCAGGTCGCGCTCGGTGCGGCGCTGGCCGTGGCCTTCGCCCCCTCCCGAGGCCAGGTCTCCCAGTCCCGAACGGAGGGAGCCGAAGATGAGGGGCAGGGCCTGGATGAGGCTGATCAAGCCCCCCGTCGCCACCGCCCCGGCCCCGATGTAGAGGAGGTAGTTTTTGCGGATGTCTCCCGCTTCCATCTCGCGGATCAACTGCGGTTTGACCATCAGCTCGGCGAACAGGGGCTCGTTGAGAGGATCGCCGAAGAGCTTGATGGCGGGAATGAGCACGAGGGCCGAAAGAATGCCCCCCGACAGCATGATGCACGACGTGCGGGCCCCAATGATGTAGCCCACTCCCAGCAAAGCGGGATTCGCCTCCGCCCCGACACTGGCCCCCTTGAGGAACGGCAGCGGTCCTTCGGGGGCCTCTTTCCAGAGTTTGCACGCCTGCATCAGCCACTGGTAGACGAAGGCGAGGCCGAATCCGCCGAAAACGGTTTTCGCCTGGGTGCCCCCTTGTTCACCGACGATCAGCACGTCGGCACAGGCGGTTCCTTCGGGATACTTGAGGGTGCCATGTTGCCGCACGATGAGGGCTTTGCGCAGGGGAATCATCATCAGAATTCCCAGCAGTCCCCCCAGGACGGCGACCAGCATGACATGGCCAATCTCCATGTCGTAGCCCAGCAGCATGACGGCCGGCATGGTGACGCCGACGCCAAACGCGATTGACTCACCCGCCGAGCCGGTGGTTTGGACGATGTTGTTTTCGAGAATGGTGGCGGGGCGGCGGCCCAGCAGTTTCGCGAAGAAGCGAAACAGGGTGATCGACATCACCGCGACGGGAATCGATGCCGAAATGGTCATGCCGACCTTCAGCACCAGGTACAGCGACGAGGCTCCGTAGATGATTCCCAGGATTGAGCCGAGCAGCAGCGGTCCCAGGGTGAATTCCGGGACGTGGGCCTCGTCGGGGACGTAAGGCTGATGTTCGGGAGTGGTCATGGGGAATGGTTCCAGGGAAAGGTCCGGCAGGTCGTCTTGTGACGAAGACGATGAGATGTTCGATCAGGCGTCACATCGACGCTGGGGGTCACCACACGGACCGGGGGGGAATCATAGTCATCCCGGTTCCCCACGGTCGAAGTCAGTGGGCGGCGGGAGGATCGGGAAGCCGAAACTCGCTCACCACCGGTCGATGGCCCGTCAGTGCGGTGTCGAGCACCTCTTCCCGCAGCAGTTCCCAGCCTGCCGGGGCCAGCACCTGGTCGAGGCGGCGGCGGGGTTCCCGGGCGGGAAAGGTCGCTGGTTCGGTGCGCAATTCGCCCCACCGTGAGGCATCGGCCAGGGGGGCGAACGATGGTTCGTCGGGTTCGGCCTGAAAGTTTCCCGCGAGCAGCGACGGAATGCCTTCGGTGGCCTCGACAAGTTGGCGCACTTGGGCCAGGCGGATCGCGGTCGATTTCTGAGCCAGCCGCACGGCGGCTACCCGCACCGGTCGGCCATCAATCTCAATCTGGCACCACAATGACCGGCGGGCAGGATCGATCTCCCAAAACGGCAAGGCCCCGGGACGATCGGAGTTCTGCAATACCTGCAGGGGCCGGCGCGACAAGATGGCATTCCCCCCGGAGACGCGCAGGAAGGGAAGCCCCACCTGGAAGTTTTCGCCATAGGCCCAGCAGTGCATGCCGGTCGCCTCGGCAATCGAGCGGGGCTGGTTGAGATCGCACAGGGTGAACTCGGTCAGCCCGTCGAGCAGCACCACCAGATCGGGCTGCTCGCGGTTGATCACCTCCGAGATCGCGATCAGCCGGTCGCGAATCGCGCTCTTGGAGGCGAACTGCAGTCCGGGGGGGCGGGCACCGCACTGGCCCAGATCCCAGGTCAGCACCTTGATCGTCCGGCTCTGCCAGGGGGTCTCTTCCACCAGGGCCGGGGCCATGGTCAAGGCGTACTGCGGCCGGTTCCCCCGGGCGAGCACCAGGCCATTCAGCAGGAACAGGCCCACCCCCGCCAGGGGCAGCAGCCAGAGCAGGTGCACTCCCCATTTTGCGAACCCACGCAGCGGGGGACGCGGCCGAGGGGGGGCTGGAGAGACTTCCGCAGCCGCCACGCCAACTTGGGGGTGGGGCTCGGCAGAAGATCCAGACGAAGAACGCTCGTCAGTCACGGTGGGGCATCCTGCAAGACAGAGAGACCACCCGGCTCCTGGAACAAAGGGGGGTCTGGACGAATGACGAATGATAAACAGTGTGCGGGGGGATTGCAGTCGCGCGGCGGACCGGAGGGGTCTGTTACAATGCGGGACCGGTTCACCCCCAGATCCCACCCACGGCCATCGCTGGTTCGCGGGACTTGACGGGTGGCGTCCTTCGTCTCGTCTTGTTGCGTGTGCGGTTCCATGCCTGCGTCTGTTTCCGACTCGACCTCCGCCCCGACCTCTCTTCCCCTGGCCGAGTGTGCGCACCTGGTGCGTCGGCTGGAGACCGCCGTGCAGGGTCTGGCGCAACAGGCCGCGGTGCTGGGCCTTCCGGGCCTCGAGGGGCGCGAGTGGTACGAGCAACTGCAGCGGAAGCTGCTGCCGCAACTGTCGGGCGAGCCGTTTGTCGTCGCGGCGGTCGTCGGCGGGACGAACATCGGCAAGAGCGTGATCTTCAATCACCTCGCCGGGGTGCGGGCCAGTGCGACCAGCCCGCTCGCCTCGGGGACGAAGCATCCCACCTGCCTGGTGCCGGGGGGTTTTACCACGCAGCACCCGCTGGGAGAGATCTTCCCCGGGTTTGAGCTGATCCCGTGGTCCCAGGCGGGGGCGGCCCTCGACGAGACCGACCGGCACCTGCTGTTCTGGAAGCCCGCCCCCGAGCTGCCCTCGAACCTGCTGATTCTCGACACCCCCGACATCGACAGCGACGCGCCGGTGAACTGGCTGCGGGCCGACCGGGTGCGGGCATGTGCCGACGTTTTGGTGGCCGTACTGACCCAGCAGAAATACAACGATGCCGCGGTGAAGCAGTTCTTCCGCAAGGCGGCCGCCGAAGACAAGGCGGTGATCGTGGTCTTCAACCAGGTCTTGCTGCCCGAGGATGAACAGTACTGGCCGAAGTGGCTCGAAACCTTCTCGCGCGAGACGGGGGTGCAGCCCGACCTCGTGTACATCGCCCCCAATGACCGTCGGGCGGCGGAAGAGAACCGGCTGCCGTTTTACGAACGGGCGTGGCCGGTGGAGGACGGCAGGACTGCAACGGTGGCGACCCCGTCAACACCGTCGGTCCCACGCAACCTGCGGGACGACCTGGCGAGCCTGAAGTTCCGTGACATCAAGCTGCGGACGCTGCGGGGGTCGCTGCGGCAGGTGGTCTCGACGACGGACGGAGCCCCCGCCTGGCTGTCGGAGGTGCGCCGCCGTTCGGCGGGGTTCCAGGATGCCTCGACCCTGCTCTCGATGCAGCAGCTCGCCCGCATCGACAACTGGCCCTCTCCTCCGGCGGCGCTGTTCGTCAATCAGATCCGCGAGTGGTGGCGGCTGCAGCGCGAGGGGTGGACGAAGACGATTCACGATGGGTACTCGCGCCTGGGGGAGACCGTGCTGGCGCCCCTCTCTTGGGCCCGGCAAAAACTGTCGGGACCGACCCCCGACCCGGCCGAAGCCTACCTCGCGCAGGAACGGCAGTTGATGCTGCAGACGATTGAAGAGCTGTATGCCGAGCTGACCCGGCTGAGCCAGTTGGGGAACGAGCTGCTGCGTCCCCGGTTGGAAAAGCTGCTCTCGGGAACGTCGCGCAGCGATGTGCTGGAGCAGTTGTCGCGCGAACAGGGAAACCTGAACGTGACGCGCGAACTGCACGAGGTGGTGTCGCAGCAGATGACGCGGTTTCGGGACGAGAGTCCCGGTTCGTTTGGACTGCTGAAAAAACTCGACACGGCCGCGGCGCTGGCCCGACCAGTCACCTCGGTGGCCCTCTTCGCCGCGGC
>JBKCTR010000465.1:0-2251 GCA_046318755.1 Planctomycetaceae bacterium | reverse complement strand
ACATTGTCCCGCGGCCACCGGCAATCGAGCCCCAGAGGATAGCGATTTCAGACCTCATGGGCGATGGACCCGGAGCGGTCGACGCAGGGGGTGGGCGGGGATGGACACGCGGTAAGAGCGTGCCGCCGCGGGACGGGAACCGCCGACGGGGCAGCAGCAGAGGCGGCTTGGTGACCAGAGCTTTGTCACCTTCACAACCGTGGACCGTGGGGACGTGGGGACGTGGGGACGTGGGGGGGAATTTGTCTTCGAGTCCACGATGCAAATGCAGGTCGGCCTAGCCCAGCGGAATACGCTGAGGGCCGGAACAAGTCTGAAGGACTTGCATATCCTAGCCCAGCGGCTGTGTTTCTTTTCAAGGGCATGGCAGTCGGAAAACGAGGTTTTTTTTCGGAATCGGCCCGGCGAATGCCGAGGCGCGGAGGAGGGTCGGGGGAAGGGGGACGGTAGGTTTTCAAGGTATGGCCAAAGCGTTCCCTGAGGCCAGGGCTGTCCTCCGCGCGAACGCGGAGAACAGCCGGCGTCAGGGACGCGCTCTGGACTGGGATATTCCTCGGCGAGTTGCTCCTCAGCAGAGCTCGCTTCCGCTTCTCCCAGCGACGTCAATTCTACCCGGTCGGAGCCAGGCTGGGGTTCCACTTCGTGTTGGTTTTCACCATCGTGTTGAGGATCACCACGAGTTTGCGGATGCAGGCGACCGTGACGACCTTGGTGGGTTTGGCGGGTCGCCCTTCGCCACCATTGGCCAATCGTTTGGCGAAGCGCTGCACGACGTGGTTGGCGCGCTTGGCGGACATGGCCGCCATGTAGAGCATGGTGCGAACGGAACTGCGGCCCCCATAGATGCCCCGCGCTCTCTCGCGCGGTCCACTGTCGCGATTGAACGGAGCGACTCCGACCAGGGCGGCGATCTCTTGCCGGTTCAGTTGCCCCAACTCGGGAAGCTCGGCAATGAGCGTGGCGGCAGTCTGGACGCCGACGCCCGGGACCGACTGCAGCAGCTCGGCTTTCTGTTTCCAGTCATCGTGGTCAGTGATCATCCGCGCGATCTGATCATCGATCGTTTGGATCTGGATTTCCAGGGTTTTGAGCACCGCGGCGATGCTCTTCTTCATGGGCTTGGAGAGGGTGTGCTCGAGTCGGTTGGTCTCCTGGGTGCGCATTTCAATGAGTTGTCGACGGCGTTGGACCAGTTGCTGCAGTTCCCCCAGGGGGCCCTTGGGAATGGTGAGATAGCGGAGCGGACGCACCGATCCGAATTTGGCCAGGACACCGGCATCCAGGGGATCGGTCTTGGCCTTCAGGCCCATGCCTGTGGCGAAGTACCGAACCTCACGGGGATTGGCCCGTGCCACCCGGTAACCGGCCTGAAGCAGCTCGGCCACGGCGACACACTCGTAACCACCGGTGGCTTCGAGCACGACCGCGCACTGGTCCGGTGGCGGCAGTTTCTCCAGGAGCGCGGCCAGACCGACCTGGTCATTGCTGACTTGGAAAGTCTTTGCATCTGGAGTCAGAGCGATCTCCAGGGTCGCCTTGGAGACATCGATGCCAACGTGCGAAAAGTTGTCCATGGTTGAGACCCTACCTTGCGAATGCG
Organism: Planctomycetaceae bacterium; assembly: GCA_046318755.1. GTDB lineage: Bacteria > Planctomycetota > Planctomycetia > Planctomycetales > Planctomycetaceae > UBA10511. The sequence goes on along the minus strand of JBKCTR010000465.1, from coordinate 651 downwards.
TGCTCGATGATCGTGTGGATCGTCGGCGCTGGCGGCTGTTCGGGCTAGAACCAAGAGATCCACCACGATCCTGCTGGGCTTCGGTTTCAGAAGAACCCGGGGTTGCGCGATCTGTGCTGGACCGCTTGCGCGGGAGTTGTACATCTCCCGCACAAGCCCGTTTTCGAGCTCCATTCTGAATGGGCTCCGACGGTGAATGCAACATACAGGGGTTGCCACGGCACGTGGCTACCCCGGGTTACGGGCCCCAGACAGAACTCAATCCTGTAGGGATTGCATATGCCGGGGCGCGGGGGGGCGGGTTGAGTGGAGCCTGGAGCGTGTGGACCGGGCGACATGGTGAGGGGACGAAGGGGATTGTTTTCACGAGCCGAGTCGAAACCAAATCCCCATATGCATTCCCTTCAGGAATGATGCGCTCTCGGGGATCGTACCCGGGGTAGCCGGCGCTTCGCTGGGCAACCCCGGGCTAGGGTATGCATTCCCTTCAGGAATGGTTCGGCCGGGTGGTTGGAGTGCGCGGCAGGGTCGTGGGACGTGGGGGCGTTTCGGGAATTCGCGATCGAGCCACCATCGAAAGCGATCTGTGTACCAGAACCGCACACCTCCGGAGGTGTCGCCATGGACCTCATCGCGACTCATCGATCACAA
>JBKCTR010000464.1:0-15386 GCA_046318755.1 Planctomycetaceae bacterium | reverse complement strand
TGACTCTGAAGCAGTTCGCCGACCAACGCCGGAAGTTCCTGTTGGGATATCCGGCGATCAAGGAACTGGCGAACCCGGCCCGCTGATTACCCTGGCGCACTGGCACGTCCTTCGATAGGTCAGTGCACCGCTGGTAAATGGAATACTGCCACTCTCTTCCCGCCCTCCGCACCTGTTGGTTCGGAGGGCTGGTTTGATTTGCGGACGGAGTCTGCTGTCTCCGTCGAGCGGCGCTCGGTGGCTGTGGCGGGAGGGCGAATCATCACCCGGCACCGCGGTGCCTGATCGCTCTCCCGGCGATGAGCCGGGATTACTGTGGCTTGCGGGCGTCGATCACACGGATGGTGGCGGGCCCGGCGGGAGGGGCGTCGAAGCTCAACTCGAGTTTGTAGAACTTCTTCAAGTCGTCGAGTTGGGCCGGTTGACCGTCGAGTTCGATGGCACAGTCGGGGGCGACGGCATAGCGGGTCTCTTTGCCATCATTGCTGCGCACGGTCAGTTCGCGGGCGGGAAGCTCGACCTGGATCACCGCACCCGTCGCCCGTGGGCGACGGGTGGCCTGCACTTCCGTCACCTCGACATCATGTGAGATTTCGACCCGGTCATCGGGCTTGAGGTCGGATGGTTCGAGCGGGGTGGTTTCATCGACCCCAGCCACGTGGATGGCACATTTCTCGGAAAAGGGGATGGTTTCAATCTTGCCAAACCGGTCAAGCCGCAAGGCGGGGCGACCGTTCTGTTCCGTCACTCCCGTGACATAACCCTTGGCGTGCAGCGTGCGCAGAGCCGAGATCTCGATGATCGTGCGGGGTGCCTCGGGGGTCTTGGAGGGGAGGTGGACGACTTCGACCCGGTCGTCTGGTTCGAGTTGACCAAACTCGGCGTTGTGCCCATTGATGCGGACTTTGGCCGTCGGTTGGCAGGTCATTTCGACGACTTCCGCTCCCGCTTCGGGACTGTAGACAATTCCGATGACCCCGCGCTGTGGATCCACCTGGCGGATTTGGCCCGAGGTGGTGACCGGTCGGCTCACTTCAACCGTGGCGCGGGTTTCCCCCTTGATGTCCCCAAAGGTGATTTCCACGCGGTCCCCCTTCTTCAAGGCGGCGACCGACATGTATTCCTGCTGGTTTTCCTTCTGCCGGATCTTCGGTTCCTTCCCCAGCTTGATGGGGACCACAGCCCCCTCGGCGGTCAGCAGTTCGATCTCCATCTCTTCGCGATGGACCTCATGCACAATCCCTTCCCGGGCAACGGCCTGGGGGGCGGCAGAGCCCTGGTTGGAACCGCCGCCGGGGCTCGTGAACAGCATCGCCAGGGAGGCCAGGGCACTCAGGCAGAACGCACCGATCAGCAACAGTCGCCGCTTGGGATCATGACCCGGTTCGGCGGGTTGCTTTGGCCGTTGGATGGTCGCTGACGATTCCTCTCCGGTCTTGACGATTTTCAGGTCGATGTTGAGATCGGAGAGGGCTTCGTCGGCCGTACGGTATCTCTCGGTCTGGGGTTTGGCACACAGTTTTTGGATCGTTTTGGCCAGGTCGGCGGGCACATCGGCGAGCACTCGGCTGATCTCGGGCAGGCGGCGGTCGGGGGCGGCGTGCCACATCATCCAGGCCATCTGGCGGTCGCGGCCCGAGGCGTTGAGACCCGGAAAGAGTTCTTCAAAATGCTCGCCGGCCAGCAGTTCGTAGGCGGCAAAACCGAGTGAATACAGGTCACTGGCAGGGCCGACCTCTCCAAATTCCTCCGAGACCACCTCGGGGGCCATGTATTTGGTGGTTCCCCGAATCAGGCTCCCCTGTTCATCCGAGACCCGGCGGGCCAAACCGAAGTCCCCGAGTTTCACCCGGCGCCGACGGTCGATCATCATGTTGCTGGGCTTCACGTCTCCATGCACAATGCCGTGGGAATGCAGAAACTTCAACGCCCGCAGGCTGTGGGCGAGGGCGGTCCGCAGGGCGTTGACGTCCATGGGGCGACGGCCGGCCACTTTCGACAGGTCCGACTGCATCAATTCCATGATCAGCCAGCCGCGCTCACGCACCAGATCGTAAATCGTCACGATGTTGGGGTGCTGGAAGCTGGCGAGCAATTGCGCCTCGGCCCAATACCGCTCGAGTTGCTGCGGGTCGGAGAGGTACTGGTCGTGGATCTGCTTGATGGCCACTTCGCGCCCGAGTTCGAGGTCCTTTCCCCGGTACACGGTGGCGAAACTGCCAGAGGCAATCTTGTCGACAGGTTGATATCGCGGATGAGGGTCCACGGAACGGGTCCTTCAGGCATCAGACAACAGGATGGCGATCAATTCTTCCAGCCGGCGATCGCTGCGCTTGGACGAGTCATCGTAGTCATAGTCGAGCCGGCCGGTGAGTCCCGCGAACTTCTGCAGGCGTTCCTTGGCCTCCGATCGCAGCATCTGCAGCACCCGGCGCAGTTCCTGTTTCTCTCCCGACCGATCACCGCGGGCCCACGCTTGCCGCGACCGCCGCAGGGCGAGCTGGTAGGGGGCCGGGCTGTCGGTGTCGGTCCCCAGGTACTCGGTCAATTCCTGGCGGGCGGCGGCCTGGTTCTGCGGGGGGAGGTACGAATCTTCCCCCTCCATGAACAACATCGCGCCGGTCATCAGCAGGCTGAAGAACAGCACCCCCAACAACAGGTAGGGGTTCGACTCCCGGGGACGGGACGCGCCTTTGTCCTCGGCACCCGACTCGGCCAGCGACAGTTCGGGAAGATGGCCGTCTTCGCCCAGCCGCACCAGTGGTTCTCCCGGACCATCGGTGATGAATCGGGCGGTCTGCCTTCCCTTCTTTTCGGTCCCCTTGCGGGGCTTGGCGGGGGCTTCCGTCGACTCATCGAGCGTCTCGGCTCCCGGGTTGACGGCGGTGGGGACTTTGCGGGGCTTGGCTGTCCCCGCGCGTGGCGGGGGCCGCAGGCTGAGGGAGGGGTCGGCTGTGGTGGGAGCCGGTGCCGCGGGGGTGGGGGCGGTGACAGAGATCGCCGGGGCCGGTGCGGTCTCCGGAACTCCAGAGGTGACCGTAAACTGCAGCATTGTCTGGGGCGAGAGTCGAATCGACGCCTGTTCCGGAAGCCAGATCCACCGTTCGGGAGGGACGGGGGTCTCATCGATGTGCAGACCCCCGGCATGCGTGGTGACAATCGCGAACCGGCCCTCACGGAAGACAATGCTGGCGTGGTGCTCGGCCAGGGTGGCGTCAGAGAGAACGATGTCGTTGCCGTCCGCTGTTCCGAGGCGCACCAGTTCGCTTTGCAGGGGGAAAACCTGTCCCTGGTCGGGCCCTGTCTGAATCAGGAGTTGTGCCGTCTTGTCCATGAGATCAGTCTACCCCAGGAAGTCGGCGTACATGAAGCCGAGCACGAAGGGCCCCAGGATGATCAGCACGGTGGAGGCCATCACCAGCACGGTGGGCAGCAGCATCTGGACCCCCGCCTCGTTGGCGATGGTCTCGGCGCGCTGAGTGCGTTTGATCCGCAGCACATCGGCTTGGGTTCGGAAGATCTTCGCCAGGGGAGTTCCCAGTTGTTCACCCTGAATGATCGATCCGATGATGCTGGTGATCTCGTCATCGTGGAGGCGGTCGCGCATCGCTTCCAGGGCTTGGGTCCGTCCCTTGCCCATTTGAATCTCCGAGAGCATCCGTCCGAATTCCACTCCCACCGGGTGTTCGCCGAATTGTTCCACCGCTTTCCGCAGCGCCTGCAGAAAGGTCGACCCCGCCTCCATCAGCAGCGTCAACAGGTCGAGCAGAAACGGCATGCGCCGTTTGATGAGCACGAGACGGCGACGCGCGCGGCCGGCGAGCCGCATTCGCAGCAACCAGGCCATCATCAGAGTCAACGAGATGGCCATGATGGCCCCCGGTGGCCCCATCATCTCCACGCAGGCGTAGAGCAGCAGAGGCAGCAGCAACACGGCGATCAATTCGAGCTTGCCCAGATATTCGGGAGCGGTCCAGAAACGGGACAGGCCGGCCGCCTGGATCTCGCGTTGGATTTCGGGGAGGGAATCGGCGAAGAGTCCGCGATTGAACCGCGCGAGAAGTTGCACCAGAGGATAGAAGAACCGGTACAGGGGCTCGCTGCGGCGCAGTTCGTTGATCCGGTTGACGTCGTACCTCCATTCGAGATCCTGCTCGGGGTCCTCGGAAGACAGAACCCGCTGGATCAGCCATGCCAGCAGGGCCAGTGCGCCGCCCACCAGCAGGCTTCCGACCAGTGCCAGGCCCTGTTCGGCCAAGAAATCGGCGGCGAGCGGCGGAGTGAACATGACAGAGACGGAGACCGGGACGGGGGGATGGGAAGGTGAACCAACGCGGGGTCAGATGTCGGCGTTGAGAATGTACTGCGACCAGACATACGCGCCGATGTCGAGCACAATCGCGAGACTCAGAATGAGCTGGCCGGGAACTGTCGTGAACAGTTTCTCGGTGTTTTCAGGGTCGAGCACGAAGTAGTACATCGCGAGGACCGCCACGGGAGCGAGGGCCATGTAGAGGCCCGAGGTACGAGCCTGGGCGGTTTCGGTCATGATCTTGCGCTCGAGCCGCTGCAACTCGAGAACCGAGTGGGCGATGCGGTCGACCGTCTCATTGAGCCGTCCGCCCGATTCACGGCTGGCCTGCATGGCGGCGGCGAACAGAGCGAAGTTCTCGCTTTTGAGCCGCAGGCGGGTGTCTTCCAGAACCCGGTCGAGCGGCTGGCCCATCTGGTACTCCCCCACCATCTGGCGGAATTCCTGGTTGATGGGATGCGGACATTGCTCGGCCAGAATCTCCAGCGACTGCCCGAGCGACAGGCCCGCCTTGATCGCACTGGACAGGGTGACCATGGCGTCGGCCAACTGGTCTTCGATCTTCTGCCGACGCGCCTCGGCGAGTCGACGGACCACGTACCAGGGGACGGCGATCAACAGCATCGAGAACAGTATGGCGAAGGTCGCGCTTTCGAGAACGAACAGGAAGCCCAGGAAGACCCCCGCCACCGCCACCAGCCAGACAATCAGCCAGCCATGCAGCGGCCGGGTGTTGACCCGCAACCGGCGAAGTTTCTCTCGCAGATCGTCTTCCACGAAGCCCAACCCCCAGTGGACGAGATCTCCCCCCGTCAGGGGAATGAGGGCGCACGACAGGCCGATGAGCACGGAAGCCAGCAGGGCAATCTCCATCGGTCAGCCCTTTCCGGCAACGGGCGGCAGGGGGGCCGGTGAGGGACGGCTCGCGGCGGGGGCCCGGGAGGGGGGGGGCCGCGGTGTCGCCCGGCTGGCGTCCGTAGAGAAACTCCAATTGCAGCAGTTTCTTGTGGATCAGAGATTCCACGAAGGTGGGCAGGTATCCCGTGGGGCGCAGCGTCTCTCCATCCCGCATGTTGTAAATGTCGTGGATGATCAGTTCGTGGGTGTCGGGGTCGAGCCCCGCCAACTCGGAGATCTGTGTCACGGCCCGGCGGCCCCCTGGCATGCGGGTGATCTGCACAATCACATTCAGGGCCGACGCGATCTGGCGGTGGATCGACACGACGGGCAGGTCGACGGCCATCAGCACCAGCACCTCCAGCCGCTTGATCACCTCTTCCGAGGTGTTGGCGTGCACGGTGGTCATCGAGCCGTCGTGGCCGGTATTCATGGCCTGCAGCATGTCGACCGCCTCAGCACCCCGGCATTCCCCCACGAGGATCCGGTCGGGACGCATTCGCAGGGCGTTCTTCACCAGGTCGCGGATGGTGTAGGCCCCCACTCCCTCGACGTTGGCCTGCTTGGTTTCGAGCGTGACCACGTGGTCCTGGTGCAGTTGAAGCTCGGTGGTGTCCTCAATGGTGACGATCCGTTCTTTGACCGGAATGAAGCTCGACAGCACATTCAGCATGGTGGTTTTGCCGGTCCCGGTTCCCCCGCTGACCAGCACGTTCTTCCGGTCGATCACGCAGGCCCGCAGGAACATCGCCGCCGAGGGGGTCAGGCTGCGCAGCTCGACCAGATCATCCATCGTGTAGCGATGGGCGGGGAATTTGCGGATCGTCAGACAGGGACCACGGATCGCCAGTGGCGGGATGATGGCGTTCACGCGCGAGCCATCGGGCAGACGGGCGTCGACCAGCGGCTGACTCTTGTCGATCCGTCGTCCCACCTGGGCGACGATTCGTTCGATGATCGACTCGGTCACCTTGTCGGAAATGAATCGTCGTCCCGACAACTCCAGCACGCCGTCGCGTTCGACGTAGATCGAGTCACTCTTGACCACCATGATTTCGGTGATCGTGGGGGCCCGGATGAGGTCCTGCAGGGGGCCGAACCCAAACACCGTGTCTTTCAGATCCTTCTTGAGAGTTCGCAGGATGAGGTAGCGGCGCAGTTCGTTGTGGAGGTGCGGCCGGACCAGTGGAAAGACCTGGGGCAACTGCGCTTCCACCCGGCTGATGCGGGCCGAGAGATCGGGTTCTCCGTCCAGCCGCAGTTTGTCGCGGGTGAAACGCAGCAGATTCTGCAATTCCGACTCGCGCTCGGCGATGAGCGTCGCGGGAATGTCAAACTCGTTCTGCGTCAGCCCGGCCGGGGCCGTGGTGGCGAACCGCCCCCCTTCGAGGATCAGTTGGTTGATCAGATAGTCGTGCAGGGTCAGGCCGGTGATTTCCTCGAGAACGGGAGCATTCTCGGGGCCGAACAACTGCAATTCGCGACAGATGTCTTCGATATGGTTTTCGAGCAGCAGGATGCCGTCATTCGAACCGGCCCGGCGGCTCTCCAATTCGTAGAGGTCAAGCCGTTCCAACAGTCGGCGGTGGATCTTGAGTTCCAGATTCGCCATCAGGCTGCGGAGATGCGACGCCATCTGCGCCATCGTGATGACCGCCTGCGTCTCGGTCTCGAACAGCAGGGAGTAGGGCCAGATCCGCACCGCCTGACCCGGTTCGAAATCGACCGACTCGCCCCCCAGGACCTCCCGGTCTCCCACAAGGCAGCCATTGAGCCCCACGTTCTCGAGACGCAGTTTCCCCCCGGTGGTGGTCACCACGGCATGCCGCTTCGACACCAGCGGACTTTGCAGCACAATGGTGTTGCCCGGATCGCGGCCAATGTGGATCACGCTGTCCGTGATCTCGACCATCGAACGCCGACTGTCGTGGATCTTGTTGAACCAGACTTTCATCTGCGGAATCCAACTCGTGGAGGAAGCGTTGCGGGAACTGGGCTGGCGACCGGCCGACTATTTCTTCCCCTCGCTCCCTTTGCCGCGGGTCCCCTCCTTGCCATGCAGAATGACCCCCAGCGGGGCGCTGTTGCTGGCCCGCATCACCTCCAGCAGTTGCCGCCATTTCTCTTCGGGTTTGCCATCGACGTTCCGCACCCGAATGGTCATGGTGGTCTCCTGGGTCGAGGACCCGCCCGAGCTTTGCAGCACCTGCAGCTGCCCCTTCCGCGTTCCCAGGGCGAGAATCTCAAACGGCCCAACAAACTCGGGAACCTGAACCTTGTCGGTCCCCGCGGGGGTCGGCCCCAGGCTCCCCAGGCGGGGGGTGATGAACGAGACCTGCGCACCCGGATTGAGGTTCTGGACCACGACCGTCCGCGTGTCGATCGGCACGCCCACGGCCACGTCGTTGGGGCCAAGGGTGTCGAGCAGATCGGTGACCGCGGGAGTCTTCAGGTCCTGCCACAGCACGATCTCTCCCGGGCTGTAGCTCTTGGTGGCCGGCATGCCCACCACCGTGTCGAGTGCCGTCCAGGTGACTGCCGCCTTCTGCAGCCCTCCCACGGCATGCTGCGGTACTGGAATCCGCAGGAATTGGTCCTTTTGGAAACGATCACCGGGGTTGATCGTCACATCCTCCCGGATTCCCACGAAGTCGAGATGGTCGAGTTGACGGGCCTTCTGCGCCAGGTATAGCCAGTTCACCACGGCTCCAATCAGGCCGAGGCCGACGGCCAGCAAGAATCCGGGAGTCCCCCTCATGAAATTCCGTCCTTCAGCGCGTTCCTGGGGTGATGTCTGGCGAAGCAGTCGATCGTTCCCGCAGAATCTGAACCATCGCCAGCAGTGTTCCGGAATTGTCGCGAACCAGCCGCAGATCTGCCAGTTCACGCCCCTCGGGGTGGGGGCGGGCGAACTGAACTCCCCGCGACCCCTCCGGGCCGTCCCAATTCCCCAACCGTTGCCAACCGAGGGCGGTGAGTTCTTCGTCGAAGGCCGCCTGCCAGGCCCCCAGCGTTCCGGGCCCTCGGAAGGCCAGCAGATGTCCCGCCTCGGCGTGGCCAACAGAGAGCAAACGGACGGAGTTTGGGGGGCCGGCCAGACGCAGCGGGTCGTGCCTGTCCGTCTCGGCCAGTCGCTGGAATTCGTACAGACGCCAGGCTGAGTCCGGAGCGGGCCAGAGAAATCCCCAGGCAGTCAATCGACCCGCCCGGATGCGCTGCGGGAGCGACTCGCCGGGACCGAGTCGAATGGCCAGGGCCCCCAGCAACTGCTCTTCGAAATCGGTGACCACACCCTCCCGGGTCCAGACGATGGGCGGCGGTAATTGACTGACCAGTTCGAGAATGCGGCGTTCATTCCCCTCGCTGGCCGCCTCGGGAAGCGGAATTTCCAGGGACTTGGCCACGCGGTTGCGCAGGGCCTGTTGGGCGTCGGCGAGGGACCCGGTGATGCGTTCCTGGCGCATCCGGACCGGGAGCCGACCGAACTGCACCAACAAGGGTCCCTCGCGGCCATCCCAGGGGGGGAGGTCGACACCCACCGGGGGGCGGGGCGCTTCCAGGCCGCTGTCGTCGTGCCACCACTCGATCAATTGGCGGCCGACCGTCAGGCTGGTGGCCAACACAATTCCGATGACTGCCAGGTCAATCGCCCGGCCTGTGAGGCGTTTCCAGAACCCCGCTGGCGGGCCACTGGGAGGTGGGGACGGTGGCGGGGAGACAACCGGGGGGGAACTCACGCGGGCGAAACCCCACGACAGGAAGCGACGGGAATCGGGGGAGTGGACGCGAGAGCGAAAACGGAAAGACCTGCGGTCAATTCAGTGTGCCGATGAAACTGTTGAGTTCATCAATTTTCTTCTGCAGGGCGTCGATCTGTGCCCGTGGCGGAGGATCCTGCAGCATCAATTGCGCGATCTGTTCGCGGTACATGCGGATGAATGACTGCGCCATGTTCTCGGGAACGCCACCCCGCCCACCCCCCTTGGGCCCCTGAATGCGGTCGATCAGCGGCTGGACCACCGTGCGGTAGACGATGTCGCGGTCAATCTCGCAGGGACGGGCCGCTTGAGGATGAAAGTCTGGAGGCGAACCGAACCAGGCGGCCAACTCCGGATCCTTGTCGAGGATGGCCAGGTGGGGACGAAAGGGAGCGTGCACAATCTGCAGGAACGCCTGCAGTGTCTCCATGCCACGTTGCGTCACTGTCGGTGAGGGGAGGTACGAGTAGAGCTTGAGCGTGCGGCGGTCATGATTGTCGCCATAACCCAGGTCAGAAAACCGCCATTCACTCTGCAGGAGCGGGTGTTTGACGTCGAAGGCAATCTGGTACAGGCGGGGGAGCAGGACCACCTCGCGGTCGATCGTCGCCCGTCCCTGGATCAGGTCATCATTCAACTGCAGCAGACCTCGATCGACCTGAAGTTGGGCAGTGGGGCTGCCATTCTGCGGATCCCTCAGAATCGGGCCGCGGAGGGCCGAGTAGTTGTCGTAGGGATCCTGCGGGAAGAGGGGGGGGGGCGGAACCGTGGCGACCGACATGGTGGCGGGAGCTTCCCAGTTGCGGGGGGGGCGATCGCGGGAACCGGCGAGATGGCCGGGGCGCTGCCGCCAGACCGCCTGCCGCGATGCCGTCTGGGCCTGGGTCTTCCAGGCTACCTGATGGGCGAAGTTGATCATCAACGCCAGCACCATCATCAGCAGGGGAAGCACCAGCACCAGTTCCAGTGGGGCCAGTCCGGACCGGGGGCTCGTGGGGGAGATCCGGGTTTGACCCTGGGTTCGGCCGAGTGCTTGTGACGAATGTCGGTGCATGTCCCCGTCCTAGTGATTGTTGATGTCGCGCACACGCGACATGTCGAGGCCGCCGAAGTTGGGCAAGACCACCTGCAAGGGCTGGCCTGAGGCCAGGGCACCGGCCGGGGGGTAGGTCTGCAGAATGGTGGCGACATTGGGATGAGTGGCGGGCACCAGCCGCACGGTCCAATTCTGGTTCCACAGGCTCCAGTCGGCTGACCAGTTGTCGTGATGCCAGCCGGGAGGGGTTGGCCCGCTGGTGACGGGGTCGAGGGGAATATCGATGGGGACGCCGAATCCTCCTCCGCCGATGTTGGTGTTGGAACTTCCCCCGGGGCTGCCGTCGTGCCACCACATGCGTGCCTGCGGGATGAAGAGTTGCGCCTGTCCAAACGCCAGCGGATCGTGGCCGAGGGCCCACCGATAGAGCCCAGGCTGCATTTCCTTCAGCGGACGGCGGTACGCCACCCCGACAAACATGAACCCCTGGTCGAGATAGTCTCGGGCCGCGTTGAGGCAATCAGTGCAGTCTCGAAAACCATTGGGATCGAGCCCATTGGGTGTCAGGCGGATCATGTGCGGCAGGTTCGACTGCGGATATTCCTCATTCAGCAGCCGCAGCAACTGCCCGCACGCAAAGGCGTGGTAGAGGGGGAAATACTGAGACATCTTCCCCTCGTACGCGAAGAACCTGAGCCGGTCGTTGACCCACTGATTCAGGTAATCCCGGGCCCGTTGTTCGCGCTGCAAAAATGACCGTTGCAAGTAGTAGGTGGCCCCGGGAATCGCCGCGAAATCCAGCCCTTCCAGACCATCTGGGGTTGGGTCGGGAACCGGGGGCACCTGTCCCATGACGGCCCCCGGTGCCGGATCGACGGCGGGGAGCGTTCGCAGGGACGGATCCCGCTCGTCCGGAAAACCGGCCGGCTGGACCGAGGTGCGCCACAGGACACCCACCTGCACCCCCCGCCGACGGTTGATGGTTCGATCCTGCCGGCTGTCGGGATGCTGGCCGTGACGCAGCGAGACCGTGTTCGCAACCGATTGTGCCACCAGCGGCATCGTTTGCACGAGTGCCCGCTGGTACTCGGGAATCAGTCGTTCCCGCAGGGAGTATTCCAGGGGGGGCAGCACCTCCGCGGCCACGGCGGCCCCGAGCTCGCCATACGTTCGAACCGCCTCCTGTTCCAGCGGGACTTTGGCGGTGATGGCACCTCCCACGGTTTGAAACCTGGGGTGCAGGGGGAAGGCCCCCCGGGCGGCTGCCCGATCGAGAATGCCTCCCACATTCGACCAAGCCTGCAAAATGGCTGGGGTCATGGATTCCGCGTTCCGATCGCGGGCTTCCCGCAGAAATGCGGTCAGGGCGAATGTGTCGCACAGCAGGTGATTCGAGAACGCCACGGCATTCATGCCGCGGGCCAGAACGACTGTTGAAGAGTAGGTGGCGGCATCGGCCGCGTTTTGCATCTTCAGCTTGTCGTCAACGTGCTGCCCCACGTTGATGATCATGCCCAACAGCATCGCCAGGGCCAGGATGAAAATCAGCGACATCACCGAAAGCACGCCCCGTTCGTCCTGGTGCAGGTGTCGCAGCCTGGCCATGCGCCCGGCCAGCACCCGGGCGAGGGGAACCGCCGCAGCGCAGGTCACCCGCACCACTCCCGACCGGGTCACGAACGCGCCCACAACCCCGCGATTAGTAGGATTGCACATGGGGGATCACCGGTTTGAGGCCTTCGATTTGCAGTGTGGCATGGGCCTTGAGAGGCACCACGTACAGACCCTTCTGGTGAACGCCAGGATTGGCCAGCCGCAGGTCGCGCAGGTGTCGACTGACCAGATCGGGGACTCCGTTGCCACCCAGCCATTGGCTGAGAAACCGGCCTGGTCCGGGCAGGAGGGCGAAGTTGTGATAGACGCTGACCGTGACCGGCTCTTCCCAGTTCAGTTCGGCGGGTTTCCAGTCGATCCAGTAGGGAACGGTCTGTCCCGTTTGCGAGTCGCGCCGGCTGGACCAATATCCCGGGAAGGGATTGTAGGTTGGGCCGACGGAGCTGTTCGCGTCCCGGCCCCTCAGCTCGACGAGGGTGTTCCACTGGGCGTAGTCGAGCTTGCGCTGCAATCGGCCGCGCATGGCCGCATTGCCAGCCGTCCGGGGAACCAGTCGGGTGTAAAACTGGAAGACCGACTCGGACAGCTCAGTTCCACGCGGCTCTTGAAGCGTGGTCCGCCACGAGGGGGACGCCGGGGCACAGGCGAGGACGGCTGCCCGCCAGATGCGGTCGGTTTTGCTTCCCGGCACCACCGACCGACGCTGTGCGGGAATGGCTCCCCACTGGGGGAACTGGGTCTGGCCCAGGTCGGTGGAGTTCAGTTCATTCGGCAACTCCAGCACCTGCGATGCACCGGGCAGGGTGGTGGCGGCGGGAATCCAGACACTCGCCGAGCGGGCCGCTGCGAAGGCCGCCTGATGCACGATCGCGATGGCGATCATCACCTGGCTGACCTGCACGATGAACATCGCCAGCAGCATGAAGGCGGGCAGCGTGAGGACGAAGCTGAGGGTTTGGACGCTTCCCGATTCGCACCGATGCATCTGCCGCAGTCGCGACCAGCGCCATTTCCCTCCCGCCAGCCGGGTCACGAGACCCAGGGCGATCCAGGCCGCCAGCAACCAGCCTCCCCAGGGAAGCCAGGCAGTCACAATGGCCTTGAGCATGGAAGCTCCCTTCGGAAGGGAATTCGGGGAGAGGAGCGAACAGGACCCCGGGGGGCTGTTGCCTCCTCGCGGGTTTGTGGGCCGCCCCGCAACTCGCGGGAGCAACTTCCCAGCGGGGTGGGCCACGAATCACTTGGCAGCGGAGGTGGCGCGGTCAGTCTCTCCAGGTCACAACGAGCCCAAGGGGGCCGCAGGAAGTCTCGATTTGGCGCTCAGGTCTGTGTTCCCGCCAGGTCGAGCGCCACAATACAGAGGGCTGGCACGGCCGCCAGCGCGAGGTAGAGCGGCGGCTGCAACGCGGCTTGTTCTTCAACCGACAAGGGGATTGCCCGCCCCAGTCGCAGACTCCACAGGAGATGGCGGGACAACGCCTTCAACAGGTTCCAGGTGCCGAGTTTCCAGACGAGGATGGCGAGAGCCACGGCTCCACCAATCACGAAAGTCCAGAGCAGGCACTCCAAGCCTCGCTCCAGGCCCAGCCAGGCACCTTCCATGGCCAGCAGCTTGACGTCTCCACCCCCGACGTCGAACAACAGAAAGGCCGCCAACATCAATCCACCACAGGCCGCCAACCCTTTGACGCTGTCTTCAAAACCGCCGGGGGCCCCCCATCCCGCTGGTCCCAGACTGAACAGAAATCCGGCCAGAATGCCCGGGTAAGTGACGGCGTTGTAGATCTTGTGCCAGACCAAGTCGGTGACTGCACAGACCAGCACCAGCAGCAGGATCAGTGTCTGGCCGATCATCGGACCCCTCGTGGCCACTGCCCCAAGGGGTCAGTTGTTGCCGTTCGTCGCGTTGTTGGTGTTGTTCTCGAGGTTTTGCAGACCCCGGTCGAAGTAATTGCGAATCTTGGGCCAACCGAATTTGATGGTCCAGATCAGAATCGGCAGGGCGATGGCGCCGATGATCAGAATGGTCTCCAAGCTCACTCCACCCCGCTCATCGCGGTGCAGGCGCGCCAAGCCACGCCTCAATCTCGTCATGGTCGTCATGGAAGACGCTCCCGCTCAATGATCACACGACTGAAAGTCTGAAATTACAGAAACGGCCAGGAGACGAGGGCACAGATCATGTCGTAGGCCAGCACCATGATCTTCGAACTCAGGACGAGGCTCAGCCCCCCCAGCAGAAACACGACACCAATGACCAAGACGTAGTCCAGCGAGGCTGATGCTCGTCGGACAGGATCGCAACCGGCATGGTCGTCGAACGCACGGTCACAAATCCAACCAGAACCTCCCCAATCGGCAGCCTTGTGCCGAAGGTCTGGGGAGGCTGAGGAGGAGCTGCGACTGAACATGCTGGAATTCTACCCGGAAAGCCGGTTCAAGGCCAGAATCTTGTGCAGACGGCGGCAGCTCACCCGCCAATCACGACGGATCCGGGAGACTGGTGACCGAAGGGGGGCACACCGCGGCATTCCGCGGGCGGCCGGTTCGGGGTGGAGGGATACTCTAAATTCAGGTCGCTACGGGGCCCCCCCGGTCCGGGGCATGTCAGACAATCCCCACCGGAGTGACCCCAAGCTGACGGTCATACCAGACGATCAGACAGTTTCCCGCCAAGTGAATCCCCGCCGATTGTCGAGCAACAGGATCGGACGGAGAGTCGACCCACCCACGCGACGGACCTGAAAGAATTCGCTGGCGGCGGCCAGGATGTCGGCGGGGTGGTAGTCGGTCGTCGCGTCGGGCCGGGCCTGGCGCTGGACACTCTCCTGAAGGTCGCTGAACTCCAGGCGATTGTGGAAAATCAAGCGGCCCCGGCACACTTTCGAGAGCATCTGAAAGAGCTCGCGGTGACTCTCGCCCGCCGCGGGCTCCAACGCGCTTCCCAGACGCATGTACTGGTAGCTGTTCACCAACAGAGCCACATCGAAGTCGACTTCGGCCGCTTCAGCTTGGTGGGCCAGATCGCGCAGCCGCATCTCGGTGAACGTGGTTCCTTGCCGCAGTTCGGAGTGTGAGTTCAGGAGTTCACATTTGTCGAGTGTGTGCTTGTCGATATCGACTCCCAGAACCCGCTCCATCCCCATCTGGCAGCGGGCGTGGAAGACGAAATAGCCCTTGGAGCAGCTCAGATCCACCAGGCTGTGCGCGGAACGGGGGTAATGCAAGGTCAGTTGCCGCAATCGCTCGGCCAATCGACGCGAGGGAATCAGGCGGCTCTTGCCCAGCACGAAATTATGATTCCGCGGATAGGAATGGCTCCAGAATTCGCGCTGATCATCGGGGATTTCGTCCAATCGTGAGAATCCCGGCACCACCAAATCGTGTTGGAGCACCTGATCGCGCAGAGAATTCAATGATCGCCAAGCCTCACGCCAGGTTGTGGACAAAGACATGATGGGTGTTCACATGGCGGAGAGATGCGGTGTGGGTGCGACAGCATCCCTGCGAAACCGGGTTCGTCTCTCCCTCGGTGTTTTCATCGGCAGTTCCAGGAGAATGGGGTTCGGGAATCGGATTGAGCAAGCCGATTTTTTTGTGCAACAGGAGTTGTCTGAGTGGGTTTGATTTGATTTCAGACAGAAGATCCGGGGTGATCCTGCGGGAATGTCAAACTGGGGAAGATTCGGGGGGTGGTCAGTTCGGAGAGCGATTGCCGAGGTGCCGGTGTGAGAGTCTGCCGGGGTTGCATCGGGGCAAGCGAAGCGAT
>JBKCTR010000463.1:0-5626 GCA_046318755.1 Planctomycetaceae bacterium | reverse complement strand
CGGGCGGCGTGGCCGCCGGCGAGGGAGAGAATGGGGATCAGGATTCGTAGACCGGATCCCCCAAAGGGTTCCCGCGGCAGTTTTCGAGGAGTTTGAACGATGGGTGTGCTCGACCGGTTTCGGCTGGATGGCAAGCGGCTGTTTATTACGGGGGGCAGCCGGGGGCTGGGCCGCGAGATGTCGCTGGCCATCGCCGAGGCGGGAGCCGGGGTGACTCTCGTGGGGCGCGAAGAGGCGAGCCTGCGGCAGACGGCGGCCGAGATCGCCACCCGTGGCCAGCCGGCCGATTTCGTGATCGCCGACGTCGGTCAGCCTGCCGAGGCCGAGCGGGCCTGCCAGGAGGCGCTCGATCGCCACGGACCGTTCGACATTCTCATCAACAATGTGGGGGGGCGGCGGATTGATATTCCGACCCAGGACCTCCCCACCGAGAAGTGGCAGCAGATTCTCGATCTCAATCTCACCAGCACCTTCATCTGCACGCGGATGATTGGCGGGGCGATGGTCACTCGCGGCACCGGCGGACGGGTGATCAACATCGCGTCGATCTCAGGCATGGTGGCCAACCGGGGGATTGGGGGCCGCAGCTACGAAACCAGCAAGGCGGCGGTGATCGCTTTCACCCGGGCCACGGCAGCCGACTGGGCACCCCAGAAGGTGACGGTCAACGCCATCTGTCCGGGGGGGTTCATGACCGAGCCCAACCAGCGCTGGGCCCAGCTCAACCCCGAGATCATCAGCACCTTCCGCAATCTCATTCCGGCGGGAGACTTCGGGCAGCCCGAAGACCTTGGGCCTCTGGCCGTCTACCTCGCCAGCGACGCCTCACGCTACATGACGGGAGCCACGCTGGTGATCGACGGCGGGTATACCCTCTGGTAAACCCGGGCCGCGCTCAGACTTCATAAGATCGGGGTCCAACCTGTCGGTGAATCGACGGGGCTGTACGACCGGTCTGGTTCCCGAATCCCCAGCAGCAATTCGTTGAACACCCCGTTTTGTACGGACGCTGGGCCGCGACGTGCGGTTGGCAGCGCGGCATGACACTCGGGGGGGTGAACAGGTTAAAAACCTATTCTACGGACGGCCGCTGGGCCGTGTGGTGCTGTGGGGCGTACGATAGGTTTCCAACCTGTCGGTGATGTGACGTGGTCGTCGGAAGGAAAATGAAATCCCCGTTCCCGTAGCGGAGATCACTTCATCGACCTACCGGGTGGCTCGCGGGCAGGCTGGGACCGCTGCCAGCGGAACCAGGCCTCAGGCCCCCGCGGAAATGATTCGTTCGGATGAAGTGGGTGTCGAGGCGGGCGGGGGATCCGCAGTGCTTTGATGGTGAACAGGCAAGAGACGCTGGGCACCAGTGAATCGCTGTGGAACGCGATTTCGCATTGGTGGAACAAGTTTTCAATCTTGTTCTACGGAGGAGGCGCTGGGCCTCGTCGGTCTGTTGGGCGGCGTCGTGGAACAGGCTTGTCAGCCTGTTCGTGAAGATGGTGCAAAGCAACTGTGCGACGAGTGGTCGGGTGGTCTGGATCTCGCGATCAAGGGGGGGCAATTGGAAAAAACCGTGCGACTGGGACTGACAGACCTGGAGGTCTGTCACCACGGCTGCAGTCTGATGCTGGAAAAATTTGTTCAGGGGATGACTGGGGCCTGGGCTGGGGGCTTGGAATGGGGAGCTGCCGGGGATGACTCACCGGCTGCGTGCTGCTGACGTTCCACCTCGCGGGCCGATTTCCAGCCGGTGTGAAACCGCCAGGGACCCTGCCCGAAGACGTCCCATTCGGCCAGATCCGCCGGGGTCAGTCGGTCGGAGTGGGTGACCAGCAGGTTTTTTAAAACGCGACACCTGTGGTTCAGTATGGGAAACGCATCTGGTGTGATGTCGGTCTCGCTGAGGTTGAACGCCTGCAGTCTGGGAAGGGTGGGGAGAAATTCCAGGGAATCGTCGGTCAGCGGGGCCTGGGCCAGGCTGAGGTCGTCAAGGGCGGTCAGCCGCGACAACGCGGGCAATCCCGGGCCGCGAATGCGCGTCCCCACCAGAAACAGCCCGCGCAGGGTGGAGTTGTCGGGCAGAAACCGCAAACCCCCATCGTCGATCGGACTGCCGTCGATCTCCAGCACGGTCAGGGCCGGAAGTTCACACAGGTGTTCCAGACAATATCCGTCGATCTGGGTGGAATGGACGCTCAAGAGCTTCAGTTTGGGAAGCGAGGGGAGTGCCAGCAGGGCCTGGTCCGTCAGCCGGTCATCGCGCAGGTTGAGTTTTTGCAGGGAGGGGAGACCCCGCAGATTCTGCAATCCCGTTGACTCGATTCCCGAGGTCTCCAGGTTCAGCAGCCGTAACTCAGGGAGGGCCGGAAAACTCTCCAGAGCCGCGTCTCCCAATCCGGAGCAGATGGAAATCTCGAGGGTTTTCAACGCCGGGAGACCGTCGAGTGCCGCCAATTCCTGTCCCGAGAGAGACATCCGTTCGAGCTGCAGCGACCCCAACAAGGGCCAGCGTTTCAGCCCCTGCAATCCTTTCCCGGTGACGGCGCAGCCTTCCAGACGCAGTTGCAGCACGTTGGGAAACTGCGCGGCTGCGAACTCGAGCGCCGCGTCGTCGTAATGGGGCCCCACGAGCGAGATCGACACCACATGGGCGGTGTCAGCCAGCCACGGACAGTACGCCTCGCACGAATCTCGCCATTTCAGACCAAGCGCCAGCCGTTTGACCCAGGGGCGCGGCTTGAGCGCGACCGCCACGAGCACACCTGCCCCGGGTTCTCCCGACTGGTTCCACCGCTCCAGGCGTCGGGCCGCGTTATGGACGGAATACCAATTCCACACCACCGCGAGTTCGTGGACCAGCGGGGGCGCAACCAGCAACGCCAGCACCAGCAGCAGCGAACGGGGAATCGCTTGCCACATCCGCCGCCACCGCCAATTCCGGGGAACTTCGTCCGCCACCATCGCCCACTCCTGACCAAGGGGGTCGCTAAGCGCCCCCCACCACCTCAAACTGCACGGTCGACCCTTCGGGACGGCGGATTTCGACCCGCAGTTCGGGTTCTCCTTCTGCGGGAATTTCAAGCCTCAGAATCAATGCGTGCCGACCCGCTTCGAGGGGGGCCTCGACCGACGAACCTGGGGTGGCCGGCTGCCCGTCGAGCCACGCCTGGAACGGCACGGTGGTCTGGATGTCGAAGGCCAGGGGGCCAGGTTCGTTCACCTGCACCTCGCCCCGCAAAATGACCACCTGGGTCCCCGGTTGCTTCCGCAGGTCCGACAGGGGATAGGTGCCATTCACGCGGGCATAGACCCCACTCCAGGCCTCGGGACTGCTCCCCAGCACATGCTGGCGAATGTGTTCCAGGTGGGGGACTTCGGTCACCAATTCGGCGGGAGGATTCGAGAGCAGTTGCCAGCGCTGCAGGCGCGGGGCGGTCTGCACCGCAAACGGACCCGCCTTCCCCAATTCCGAGACAAACCGAATCAGGTCGAGCAGTTCGTCGCGGGTGAGAAACTTGGTCAACCCCATCGGCATCATCGACGCCCCTTCCGATTCTTCCTCGATCTCGGCGGTGGGAATGATCACGGTCTTCCCTTGGGCGTCGCGGATGCGCACCCGGGTTTCATCCCGGTCGAGCACCACCCCTGAGAGGACCTTCCCGCTGTCGAGTTCAAACACGCGGGTGACGTACTGCTCTTTGACGGCTAGGTTGGGGTTGAGAATCGAGTTGGCGATGTAGTCGACGGGAGATGAGCCCCCGACGGCACTCAGTTCGGGCCCCACCTGACCCCCCGCGCGGCTCACGCTATGGCAACGCATGCAGCTCAGGTCGACCCGGCGGAAGATCGCCTCGCCCCGCACCGGATCTCCCTTGGTCGAAACATCCTGCACAATCTGGGCGATCTCTTCGGGCGTGGGAGGAGGAACATCGGTGGCGATCCCGGCGGCGTGGCTGAGGACAGATGACAGGTCGGCATCACTCCGTCCCACGGAATACATCGAGCGGAGCGCCCGCTTGGCCACATCCACCGACAGGGTCACCTGCTGGAGGGCCTTGGCGAGTTCTTCACTTCCCTGCTTGCGATCGAAGAAGGCTTCCAGCAGGGGGGTGGGATCATCCTGGGGCGTGGCCGAGGCCAAGACCTGTGCTCCCTCGCGGGCCGCGAGACCGACGTCAAATGCCGTCAATCCGGCGGCGGCCATCAGGCGGGTCGCCAAGGGGCGCTCGGCGGCGCAGAGAGTCTGCAACGCCTGCCTGTTTTCGTCTCCCGCCAGGGTGACCAGTCCTTGGATGGCCGCCTTGCGGAGCTCGGGGGGGGACTCGGTGGCATGGGCGAGTTGCCGCAGGCTGGGGCTGGCCCCGGCCACGCCACAGGCCGAGGCCAGACGGACCGCGGCCAGGCGGACGGCGGGGTCAGACTCTTCCAGCAATTTCGAGAGGGGGGCCAAATCGCCGGCGGGCTTCACCTTGCGAGTGGCGGCCGCGTCGGTTAGCCCGGCCATGGCTTTGACCCGGGCCGCCGGAGTCATGCCCATGGGCTCAAGCAGCTTGTCGAGCACCACCCGCAGATCGTGCTCGTTGCCGCGGGTGCAGATCATCTCGATGACGGCTGGCTGCCGCTCGGCGGGAAGCTTCCCGCTGCGGTAGAGTTTGAGCAGCGGCCCCACCGCCGAAGGGGGTTCCTGGGCGGCAGCCAGACTCGCTGCCAGCACAACGCACACCGCCATCCACCGTCCGATTGACGCCAAGCCGGTCATCACGCACTTCCTTCGACGGGCCGTCTCGCGAGGCGGCACCATCCAGTTTCCGTTCGGAAAGTCACCTGTTGGTGACCCGTTTTCTCAACGGAAATCGTAACGATGGAGAACGGTGTTTGACCACAGTTCCCAAACCAGACCGGGCCGATCGGGAGCGATCTTCGGCCCGACTGGACCTGCCCCATTTCAGGTACTTCCGCCGGGTGCCGATCGGCTGGGGACCGGGGGCGAACTGGCGGGCCATCGGGCTGCGCAACGATGACGTTGGGCAGCGGCGTCAGCTCGGGTTGCCGCGGGGGAACCTGACGGTGCCAGTCGCGACCGGTGTCAGCCGTGAGGCTGTCCGACCGGCTGAACCTTCACCTGAATGGGGCGCGGGGCTTCCGGGCGTTGACGGGTGAGGCGGATGGTCAACACCCCCTGGTTGGAATGGGCCGAGACCTGCGCACCATCGACCGGACAGGGGAGCGGAAGCGAGCGTTCAAAACGGCCGACGGGGCGTTCGGACCGGTGAACAGTCTGGCCAGGTTGCATCAGGGAGACCGGGCAGGATCCCTGAATGGTCAGCATGTTCCCCACCAAGGTCACTTCAATGGACTGGGGCTCGACACCGGGCAGGTCGACCAGAACGAGGACTTCGTCGGGAGTTTCGATGACATCCACCGGGGGGACGATCACGCGGGCCGAACCGGGGGAGGAGGGATTTCCCGCAGGCCCGCCAGGAGGTCCATTCCGGAAGACTCGCTCTCCCTCCTGGGCGGCAGTCTCGATCAGGTTGGCGACGACGTTGAAGATTTTTTCGAGAGGATTGCCGCCGGGTGGGGGAGGGGGAGGAGGGGGAGGCCGATGTCCCTCGGGATGGTGGCCCTGAGG
>JBKCTR010000462.1:0-3566 GCA_046318755.1 Planctomycetaceae bacterium | reverse complement strand
GCAAGATCCCGGATGGGATCCCTGGGCGGATGGACACACCGGCCAAGTCGACAGATCAACGAATTTCCCGAGTAGGCAAAACGCGACATCTGAACCGCCAGAAAATCCCTGAAAAGCCGGTCAGCCAACAGGCAGCCCAGGAACTCAGTGCCAGTCCGGAAGCATGAGGAGTTTCGGCGAAGGGGACAGCCAAGTTCAGAAAGTGCTCATTCACTGGCACTCAGAGTCGGGATCGCGGAGAAGGATCTCAGGTCCAGTACGATCGTACTGTCCTCCGTGAAAGTCAACAGAAGTCAGTCATCCACCTTGTGGAAAAACGGCTCCTTGGGAGTCGTCGTGTGGCAAACGGTGCATTTCGAGATGGTTCCGGCAGTCCCCTGCTGCAGAATGGCCTGGGCGTTGTCATTGGGGGTCAATGCGGGAGCCGTGGCGTGCTGCGGTCCATGGCACGAGGCACAGGCCACGCCTCCATGCCCCTGGGACTCCTTGAACAACTTGCCCGGTTGCTCGAAGTCGAAGTTGGGCTTGCGCTTCTGGTGGCAACTGGCACAGGTCGGCTCGTCGACCCAGGGGCGGCGGGTGGGGGCCGCCACAGCCGCCATGTCTCCATGGCAGTTGACACAGGTCACCCCTTTCGCCGCATGCACATCACGCTGGCATTCGGTTTGCACCCCGGGGTGACACGCGTAGCAGGCGTTTTGCAGGTTGGGCAGTTGGGCCATCCGGGTGGCATGCGAGTTGTGCATGGCCCGTGAGAAAGTGCTGACCCCGGGCTGGCCCGCCGTGCCCAAGGCGGGGTCGGCATGACATTTAACGCAGAGCACCGGCTTTTGCTGCTCAAGCGTGGTGCCGTGACGACGGTCGTGGGCCCTCAGGATGTCGGTGGCGACCGAGATGCCCGGGGTATTGTGACAGAGGTGGCAACTGATTTCCCAAGAGACCGGGACCACCGCCTTGGTGGAGGCAAGTTGTTTTCCCGACTTGTCTTTGACCACGATCGAAGACAACTGGAACGGGTCATTGACCAGCTTGTCGTTCAGGGGGGTGATGGGGATGCCCGTCGCTTCAAAGTAGCCGAGTTTGGTCCCCTTCATCGTACCGCTGAGCTTGTTTCCGGTCAGCCCCACATCCTTGGTCAAAGTCTTCCCGAAGAGCTTGGGGGCCTGGGTCCAGAAATCGGTCTTGGTGGAAGAGATGGTGTTGCCAGGAATGGAGTACGAGACGGTGACTCCTGAATTGACAATGTCTGGTTCCGCTCCCCGCTTGATCACCTGGGCCCGCAGGGTGTTATACGGGGGGAGAATGCACATTTCCGAGAAGTCGCGGTTCATGCAGTGCATGCCCAGTTCGTTGAATCCCAGCACGACATGGGTGGGAGCGCTGGTCGCCAAGGCTTCCACACGGCTGACCAGCTCGGATTGGTCCGATTCGGAAGAATCCTCAGCCAGCACCGGTTCTCGCACCGGTGGCCGCGACTCGACCGGTGGAGCGGCTTTTGCGGGGCGGCGACCCCGGCCAAGTGTCTGGGAACGACCCGGGGCACCTCCCCCGAGAGTGCTCAAGGGCCAGCTCAGGAGCAGGCCGGTGCTGAGCACGCTCATCCAGAACACAACGAGCTTCCGCATGGGGGGCTGCAACTTCGACATCAGGGCACCTCAAAAACCTTTCGAGCAGTCCGGAGCGTTGGGAACAGAAGACGACGCAACGGCCAAGACACCCATCCCGGACACCATCAGCAGTCGGTATTTTACGGGAAATGCGTCTGTTCCCGCGTCGGCGCGATGGGCAATCCGACAAGTCGTTGTCAGCGCCGCGCTGACATACCGCACAGCAGCGGACGACCGACCGTACCGGGCAACGCCTCACGCTCCTGGTCGAGAGCATCTGTCCAGAAGCAGGAGCTCAGGCGGGGGGAGGCTGGCGAGATCCGGCGAGAGCCCGGGAATTTACCGAGGGATCCGCCCTGTCAGGTGGTGGAAGATTCGGGCGGCAGGGAATGTCCCAGACCGACATCATTCGCATAGCGCACAAAATCGGCGGTGGATCTCAGTCCCAGCTTTTCTCCCAGGCGGGCCCGATAGGTGGCGACTGTTTTGGGACTGAGGTCGAGCTGCTCGGCGATTTTGAGGTTGGAATGCCCCTGGGAAAGCAGCCGCAGGACCTGTTCTTCGCGCTGACTCAGCCGGCTGCGCCCCACTTCATGCGGCCGTCCCTGGCCAACTGTCTGGAACACCGAGGCGGTCAATTGGGGATCATCCAGGTCGATGACCAGCCGACCGCGGGCCACGTCGCGGATTGCCTGCAGCAGGTCTTCCACCTTGAGCGTCTTGACCACATATCCGCGGGCCCCTGCGCCCAAAGCCGCCCGCACATAGGCCGGGTCGTCGTGCATCGACAGAACCAGCACCTGGGGATGGCTGCCGACTGTCTGCAGTTCGCGGACCAGCGGCAGGCTGGGCCCCCCGGGGAGCGACAAGTCAAGAACCACCACGTCGGGCTGCAGTTGCCGGGCCAAGGGCAAGACTTCAGCCGCCTGCCCGGCCTCGCCCACGACCTCGAGGTCGGCCTGGGAGTTCAACAGGAGCCGGACGCCAGCCCGGACCATCGCATGGTCATCCACCAACACAACGCGAGTCTTCGCGGTCATCCTCCGTCCCTTCTGGACGCGGCAACGTCACGAACACACGGGTTCCCCCCCCCGGTGCGGTCTCCAACACAAAGGTACCTCCCGCCAGGCTCGCCCGCTCGGACATGCCGACCACGCCCA
The DNA here is from genome assembly GCA_046318755.1 of Planctomycetaceae bacterium. Classification (GTDB taxonomy): domain Bacteria; phylum Planctomycetota; class Planctomycetia; order Planctomycetales; family Planctomycetaceae; genus UBA10511. The sequence continues at coordinate 799 of JBKCTR010000462.1, read as the reverse complement.
AATGGCCCGGGGAGGGGTGATGCGTCTGTCGATCGGCAGATGGGCCCCGCCCATTGTCGAGGATCTCAAGCTGCAACTGGTGATCAGTCCGCAGGAGTTTAACCGAAACCACAGTCGCTTCGGAATGCTGTACCACGTTCTGCAGTGCTTCCTGGGCGATCCGGAATAGCGTGGTCTCATACCGCTCTGGCAACCGGATGTCGGTGAGATCGTCGACCCGGCAATCGACGTCGATCTCGTGATGGCGGGCGACCTGTTCCGTCAGCCGCTCGAGGGCCACCGCCAGCCCCAGATCGTCCAGCAGACTGGGACGCAGCCCCAACGCCAGCCGCTTGGTTTCCCGCAGGGCCTCCTGGGCCAGTTCCCGCAGTTCCCGCCCATGGCGGACCAGTTCCGCGGCGGGCAGATCATCGCGCAACGACTTCAGCCCGGTCACCAGCAACCCCAGTTGCTGCCCCACTCCGTCGTGCAGCTCCCGCGCGGTGTTGCGGCGTTCATTCTCGATGGTCTGGAACAGGTCGGTGAGGAACTGGTCCCGCAGCCGTGCCGCCTGCTGCAACGGACGCAACAAGAGCCACCACAAAACCGGGGCCAAAGTCAGCGACAGCAGCAGGGCATCGAGCACCGCCTCGACCCGCCGCGAGGTGCTGGCTGGCAGTATCACCGGCAACAGCAGCATCAATCCCGACTCCACCACGGCGATCAGAAACAGCACCAGCAGCCAGACCCGCAGGGGATGCCCTGCATTCCACTCGTACCGGCTCTTCACCATGGAGGGGGTGGCATTTCGCAGGGGCAT
>JBKCTR010000461.1:0-8955 GCA_046318755.1 Planctomycetaceae bacterium | reverse complement strand
ACAGTGTGTTTGGCTTCCTGCGGGCGGCGTTGCGGAAAGACGCCGGGCTGACCCCCACCGACGTGCAAGGTTCGTTCGACAACACCACGGACAGTCTCGAAGCGCGGGCCGACGTGTCGTTCGCACAGCAGGGGGAGGTGCTGAACCGGCTGGGGCCTTTCACCGGAGGCTCACTCAACAGTGTGTTCGGCTTCCTGCGGGCGGCGTTGCGGAAAGATGCCGGGCTGACCCCCACCGACGTGCAAGGTTCGTTCGACAACACCACGGACAGTCTCGAAGCGCGGGCAGAGCAGGGGGGGCAGGTGGGGCTCTCGGCGATCGAGCGGGGGGCCATTGCCACCGCGGTGCTCGACCTGGTGGATGGTGTCGAGCCGGGGGAGACTCCCCGGCAGACACTGCGTCTCTTGCGGGCGGTCTGCGTGGGGAAGAGCACGGGATTTCCCGATGGACCGGTGGCGTTTCGCGATCGGGCCGACAGTAAAAACCGCGTGGTCGCCACGGTCGATGGGCAGGGGAATCGGCAGGAGGTCTCGACCGACGGCACCTGACCCGGTCGGTGCGATGGAGCGTTCTTTTTCCCTTTCCAGGTGCTGCCGATGTTTCCCCGCAGTTGGTTTGGCGCGGCGTGGTTCGCCGCACCGTATTGGAGGCCCCGGAACACCACGTCGCCCCCCGGTCCCACTCCAGATCCCAATCCCGACCCCACTCCGCTCGACGGGACGGGGCTGTGGCCCGTGGGGTGGCGGGGGACATGTTGGCGGGGGTTGGCGCGTGGGGAAACGTGCCAGTGTGAGGGCCGTCCGGTGGTTTGGCGTCTTCCGTCCCGTTGAGGGTGTGTCATGAGCCAGGTGTTGTCGGTGCGGGCGTCGCGTCCTTTGGTCAAGCATCCGGGGGAGTCGCTGCTGATGGGGGTGCATTACGGACCGTTGCTGTTACCGGGCGAGCTGCTGCAGAGTCCGTTGCCCGTCGAGGTGTCTCCCCCGGGGCTGAGCCTGGGGCCGGCGGCGGTGAACGCCGCACCGTTTCCCGATGGCCTGGGAGGGACCGTCCCAACCGGGCAGGGAGTGCGGCTGCGTGTGGCGGGGGGGTTGGCTGGCACCGATTACCGGCTGACGCTGGGGGCGACAACCACCGCCGGCAACACCCGCATCGCCGTCTGTGAACTGCGGGTGCGGACCGATTGAAGCGGCGCCAGCCTGCTGGGAATGAGGTTTTGGTTTTCTTTTCTCGAATTGGGAGAGTACTGCGATGACAACCCCCCAGGTTCCCATTCGGGATCGTGTGCGTGAGTTGCGACGGGTGCGCGGGGCCGACCTGGTCCCCCACCCGCGCAATTGGCGCACGCATCCCGAGCCGCAGCGACAGGCGTTGCGGGGTGTGTTGGCGGAAATTGGCTATGCCGACGCCCTGCTGGCCCGGGAGTTGGCCGACGGCCGCCTGCAGTTGATCGACGGCCACCTGCGGGCCGAGGCGACCCCCGACGCGCTGGTCCCCGTGCTGGTGTTGGACGTGACCGACGCCGAGGCCGAGCAGTTGCTGCTGACGCTCGATCCGTTGGCCGGGCTGGCGGGGACTGACACGGCGATGTTGGACGAGTTGCTGGGAAGTGTGCAGTTCCAACATGCCGAGATTCTGGCCGCCCTGCGGGAGACCTTTTCGACGGGACTGCCCGAGGGGGTGGACGGTGCGTCGTCTCCCCTGGGGGCAGGGGGGAATTTTCCAGCCGAAGCGGGGGAGGCACCGCACGAGGCCCCCCGGGACGAGGCGGGTGGCGCCCCTCCGGACGAGGGTGGCAACGGTGGCGGCATGATGGGGGGCGGGGGGGCCGGTGGCGAAGGGAATGGCGAGCGGATGGGGAGTGAGCGGGCGGGGGCCAGCGGGGCCGGGGGAGCTCCCGCCGATGCCCGGTACTGCGTGCTGGTGCAATGCGACGACGAAGAAGAGCAACTGGAACTGTTGGAACGTCTGCAGGGGGAGGGGCACACATGCCGCGCGTTGATTGCCTGAGATCGGTGGAGATTGAACGGACGCCGCGGGTGACGCAGTTGGAGGGTTTGTTCGACATTCCTCCGGCACAGAAAAGCGAGCGGCGTTGGCAGGTGGATCTGCCGCTCGAGCAGCGGGACTGGCGGATTGGCTTGATTGTGGGGCCGTCGGGCTCGGGGAAGTCGACCCTGGCGCGCGAGCTGTTTGGCGACAGCGTGGTGACCGGCTACGACTGGCCCGCGAAGCAGTCGCTGGTGGATGGTTTTCCCCGGGAGATGGGAATTCGCGAGATCACCGCGCTGTTGTCGAGCGTGGGATTTTCGTCGCCGCCGTCATGGCTGCGGCCGTATGGGGCGTTGTCGACGGGCGAGCAGTTTCGGGCCACTCTCGCGCGGGCGCTGGCCGAGCGCCCCCGGCTGGCGGTGATTGATGAGTTCACCTCGGTGGTCGACCGGACGGTGGCCCAGATTGGCAGTGCGGCGTTGGCCCGCACGGTGCGGGGGACAGGGCGGCGGCTGGTGGCGGTGGGCTGTCATTACGACGTGATCGACTGGCTACAGCCCGACTGGCTGTTCGATCCGGCGGCTCAGACGTTTGAATGGAGGTGTCTTCAACCCCGCCCCCGCCTGCGGCTCGACGTGGTCCGCGTCTCTGCCGGGGCGTGGCCGCGGTTTGGTGCGCATCATTATCTGAGTGCCGGTCTCAACCGGGTGGCCCGCTGCTTCGTGGCATTGTGCCAGGGGCGGCCCGCGGCCTTCACAGCCGTGCTGAGCCAACCGGGACCGGGGGGGGGCCGCTGGCGTGAACACCGCACCGTCTGCCTGCCCGATTTTCAGGGGGTGGGCATTGGGCATGCTCTGAGCGAACTGGTGGCGGCGATGTTCCGGGCGACCGGGAAGCGGTACTGCAGTGTGACTTCGCATCCGGGAATGATCGCCCATCGCCGGCGGAGCCCCCTGTGGCGGATGTACCGGGCCCCCTCGCTGGGGCACCGCACCGAGGGGAAGCACGCGAAGTTCAACCGGACCGCCGCGCTGACCCGGCTGACCGCGGGATTCGAATACATTGGTCCGGCCGACCGGTTCTCGGCCCAGACCCTGGGAGTTTTGCCATGACGAGACCGTGGGACGCAGAGGAAGCCGCGGGGGGGACGCCCGGGTGCGACCGCGTGCCGGGGCTGCCGGGGGACGGGCCCCCTGCGGAGTGGGGGCCAGGCACAGAGGCGCACGTGGTCATGGCCGTGGGGATGGACGTCGAACCGGCGGCTGTCTTGCGGTCACCTGTCGATGAGGCACATGTCGACGTGGCACATGCTGATGTGGCACCTGTCGAAGCGGTGTCCGTCGAAAAGTCGCCTGGCGAAGTCGAGGCGACTGTCGACGTGGCGGTGCCTGGCGAACCGGTGGCGGCGACGGTGGTTCCGCCGACCGACGCCACGCCGGGGGAGGAGGACGACTGGCAATTGCCTGGCTGGATCGCACCGGGGACCCCCTTCACCCGGCAGCCGCGCACACCGCGGGAGGTGATGCACGCCCTGTGGCAGACGGGTGGGCAGCCGGTGTTGTGCGCCCGGCGGTTGGGGTGTTCGCCGCGGGTGGTGCTGGAACACATCCAGGCCAATCGCCGGCACTGGGAAGAAGCGAACTATTCGCGGGACGAGTTGTTCGAGCTGTGTGCGGTGATCTTGCGGGCGGCGGTGCAGAAGATGGACCGCTGGGCGGTGGCGATGGTGGGGCGAACCGAGTGGGGGCAACAGGCGCTGGCACCGCTTCCCGCGCCCGAGCACCAGTGGCGCGAGGCTGTCGAGGCCCCCCCGATCCAGGAATTGATTCCGCAGGTATTGGAAGGACTGCTGGATGAGCGGCATTCGATTTTCACCCGGTGTGCCGCTCGCGCAGGTGGCCACTCCTTCGCGGATGGCGCAGACGGTGTCGCGGGGGCGGTGGCTGCCGGCCCTGCACCTGCTGGCGATCGAGCAGGCGGTGCTGGAGACGATCTGCGGTCGGTCTCCCCCCCTGCTGGTGATTGAAGCGCCCCCCCGGCATGGGAAGTCGGAGTTGATCAGCCACTACCTGCCGGCGTGGTATCTGGGGACGCATCCCGACCGCCAGGTGATTTTGACGGGCTACGAGAGTTCGTTCGCCCGCACCTGGGGACGGAAGGCGCGGGGGCTGCTGGAGGAGTGGGGGGAGGCGTTGTTTGGAGTGCGGGTGCGGGGGAATCTGCGGGCGGCGAATGACTGGGGGCTGGAGGGGTTCCGCGGGGGGATGTTGACCGCCGGGGCGGGGGGACCGTTGACCGGCCGCGGTGCGCACCTGCTGATTGTGGACGATCCGATCAAGAACTCGTCGGACGCCTGCAGCGAGGTGCTGCGTGACCGGTTGTGGGACTGGTGGGAATCGACCGCCAGTACGCGGCTGGAGCCGGGGGGCTGCGCGATTGTGATCGCCACGCGGTGGCACCGCGACGATCTCTCGGGACGCATTCTGCAATTGAACGACCGCGAACCGGGGCTGGCCCGTCGGCTGCACCTGCCCGCTTTGGCCGAGGCCGACGATGTGCTCGGTCGGGCCGAGGGGGCGCCCCTGTGGCCCGAGCGATGGCCGCGGGACCGGTTGGAGACGATGCGGCGTCACAAGTCGCTGGAGTGGTGGAATGCGATGTACCAGCAAAACCCGGGGCGGGGGGAATACTCACTCTGGCCCGACAACTACTTTCCGGAGCAACTGTGGTGCGTCGACTGGCCAGACCAGTTCGAGCAGAGCCTGGTGGCCTGCGATCTGGCGACGGGTTTGTCGGCGGGAGATTACGCGGCGGCGGTGTTCGTGGGGCGGCGGGGAGAGGAGTTTTGGGCCGACGCAGTGCTCGAGCGGCTCCCTCCCGAGCTGTTTCTGGGGCGGGTGCTGGACCTGGTGGAGGCGCACGGCGCGCAGGGGGTGCTGCTGGAGCTGAGCCTGTACGACTCGCTGATCTGCCGGGAACTGGATCGGCAGAAGGAGGAACGGGGCCTGCATGGGCTGACCACCCTGACGGTGCGGAACAGCACCCGCAAGGAGGTGCGCTTGTGCCGGTTGGGGAGCGTGCTGCGGCACCACCGACTGCACCTGCGTCCGTCGCCGGGGGCGCGGCTGCTGCTGAGTCAGATGCAGGAATTTCCGCAGGGGCGGCATGACGACGGCCCCGACGCCCTCGAGATGGGACTGCGGATGACCTACCCCGCGGAACACCTCGACGCCTGGATGTCGGAAACCATGTAGACATCAGGTGTTCCGGCAAATCTCCAGGACTCTTGAAGTCCACAAGAAACATGATTACAGTGGAACAACTGTCCTGAATGAAGGAATGGGCAGGTTGGTGACGGGCGGGGAGGCCCGGGCGGCAGGGGGGCCGCGGTTGATCAGGAAGAAAGCGTGTCCAGACAAAAATTGTCCCGTTGATTCAGTCCACCCGCTACTGAGGTACACCCCATGTCGACTGCAAGACCATGTTCCGGACCATCTGTTTCCCCGCCGTCCCCCCAGCCCGACCCTGTCGAACTGAACCCTGTCGAACTGAACCCGCGGGGTTCCCAGGCGCGGGGTGTGCCCCGGCGCGGACGGGGTGGGACGCAGCGCGGTTTGGTTCGCCCGCGCTGTCCTGAGCATGGTGGCGAAATGTTGGTCGGTCGCACGGTTGGCAGCGTGCAGTACCGGTATTGCACGGTCGAAGGTTGCACTTGTGCGACCACTACCTTCCGGTCTGACGCGCCACACAAGCGGTGGCCCCCCGCCAGCCATTCGGGGGGCGGAGCCGCGGTGGAGGGAGTCACCATCATCCCACAGGAGTCGCCGGTCGCTCCGGGGGAATGGCCTGTGGGTCGTCCTGTGCCGGGTCAGTCGTCCTGATCATCGAGGTGGGCGGTGGCGAACGAGTCGCCGGAGGAATCATGCCGTTCATCGGCGTGCTTCCGGCGGCCAATGATCATGCCGATGGGCCATTTCTGCACCCGGTGTTTGGTGCAGGGGACATAGAAAATCTGTTCCCAGTCCAGCGGCAGATGGCCGTTGACCTGCCACCGCGTGTCGAGACAGAGATATTCCAGGTCGGCGGGGATCTCGGACGCGGTCTTGGGCCAGGGGAGGTAGTGCACTTCGCCGTAGTGGTGCACGAACATGTGGTGCGCCAGGTCCATGCTGTAGAGTTTCGTTCCCGGGGGAAGCAGCTCTTTGAGCTGCCGGACCGCCGCGACGGTGTCGGGGGTGGTTTTCTGGTGGGCGTTGGTCATGACTCCCAACTGGCAGGCGACCACAAACGCCGCAATGGCGGTCACGCTGCGGCGCAGGGGGGCTGCCCCGGGGGTTTCGGACCAGCGCCACAGGGCCGCGGCGGCCAGCCCGCAGCCGGCGAGATGAACGAGGGCGAAGGCCGGAGTTTGAGCCAGCCAGAAGTCGGGCCGGACCAGCGAGACCCCCGCCAGCGCCACACCGACCCCGCCGATGACCAGGGCGCAGCCACGGACAAAATGGGGCCAGACGCGCCGCCATTCGGTCTCGGCCGAAGCGGCGGCCAGCCGGTCGAGCGTCGTCCCCACCAGCAGTGCCACGCAGGGATAGAGCGACATGAAGTACCGCGGCCGCGAGCCGGGGGGGAGCCAGACGCTGGGCAAGGCCACAGCCAGGGCGGTCAGTTGGAAACCGACCTGGGGCCAGCTCCCCGCGAGGGTGGCGCGGAATCCCGGACGGGTCCAGATCACGAACAGCACCGACCAGGGGAGCAGGCAGGCCCACAATTCCAACGGGTACTGGGCGAAGTGTTCGAAGAACGAGCCCCAGGTGGCGTCCAGGAACCGGTGTCCCACATCCATCACGTAGATTTCGCCTCCCGCCGAATTTCCCGCCTGACGCATGAAGGGAATCTGCCAGACACCCACCACCAGCGCGTACAGGGCGATGCCTCCCGCGTGAGGAAGTTGCAGGGCGAATTTCAGCCGACGGTTCAGCAATAGGGTCATGCCCACGATGGCGGTGAAGTAAACGGGGGCCTGCGGTCCCTTGGTGAGGGTTCCCAGGGCGGCACAGCCGTACCCGAGCGCCCAGGTGAGCCAGGGGCTCCAAATGCGGGTGAACCCCAGATGCCACAAGAGCAGCGACCCGGCGACGAACAGGGTGAACATCGCGTCGGTCTCGCCGGTCCGTCCCAGTTCAATCACCTGCCCGAGGCTGGCGAAGACCAACCCGCTGCAGAGGGCTCCCAGGGGTGAAAGGAAACTGCGGCTGTAGGCGTACAGCAGGGCCACGGTCGCCACGATCGACAGCAGGCTGGGAAACCGCACACTGAATTCGTCGATGGTGCCCTGCAGCGTGGCGATCCCGGCGATCAGCCAGTTTTGCAGCGGCGGCCGGCTGTAGAGGGGCTGACCCTGCGTGCGGGGGACGACCCAGTCCCCGGTCTGCAGCATTTCCCGCGCCACCAGCGCCCGCCGGGTCTCTTCGCCCCGAATGGTGAGGTCGGTCAGCCGCACGCTGTAGGCGAGCACGACCAGCAACAGCAGCCACCAGAACTCGCGTTCTTTCCAGAATGCCAGGCGGGTCGGGGGAACTGCAGAGGAGGCTTCGGGGGGCATGACACATCCTTGTGTGATGCAGGGCAGAACAGGCACTTCGGCCGGCAGACTAAGGCAGCCCCCCGAATTGGGTCAATCCGTCTTCTGTTCAACCGTCACTCGCCTCCCGGCCCCGGTCCGCAGGTGGCCGGCTTCCAGGCCGAGAATTCCCGCCCCCTCTGTTCTCCGGGGTGGGGGTGCCGAGTGGTTCAATTCCCTGTGGTCGTGGGTTTCTGGAAGACGACGAGATAGTTCTCTTTCAGTTTCAACTGCTCTTTGAGCTTTTTGAATCCCACAGCGGTCACCTCGGCTTCGAAGACCTCCTGCCCGGCCCGTACGTGAGTCAGAACCCAGTCGGTGCTTTGTCCCTCCACTCTGCGGAAGTCAATCAGCACGACCCGTCCCCCGGGCTTCAGTGCCTGAAAGGCCGACTGCATGGTCTTCGTGGGGAATTCGAAGTGGTGGTAGGTGTCGCAGATGAACACCAGGTCGACCGAGTTTGGGGGGAGCCCGATCGAATCGGCCTGGCACAGCCGGGTCTCGATATTCCGCAGGCCGGCCTGGCGGGTGGTGGTTTCGATGTGATCCAGGAACTTCTGGGCGATGTCGACGGCAATCACCCGGCCGTTGGCACCCACCTGTCGGGAAAACAGGCGGGTGAACAGCCCTGTCCCAGCCCCCACGTCGGCGACGGTTTGGCCCGGCTGAATCCCACAGGCGGCAACGATGTCGGCCCGGCGGGTGAACACCTCACGGCTTTCGATCTCGAACTTCCCGATGAACTCTTCCACGTTGGGATCCCGGAATGGTTCGTTGATGCCGGGACGAACACTCTTCTCCTGGGCGGAAAGTGAGGTGGCCACCACGATCAGCAGGGACCAGAGAGAGAACTGTTGGGTCATCCGCCGCATGAAATCGCTCCGCAATTCAAAACACCGGTGAGAGAAACGGCTCGGACTGCAGTTTACCAAGGTTGAATTCAGCCGCCTCTCTGGGCCTGGGAACGCAGTCCTCACGATCAGTCTGAAGTCCCCAGGTCGGTTCGATCTGCTGGCCGTCCGGCTGCCTGGGGGGCAAAGGGAGATCCGGCCAGGCTGGGAAGATCGCGGTGGTGTCGATTGTACCGTTGGGACTGGTGGATCCGGTGGCACCGGCCGGTCGGCAGGTTGCGAACGACGGCCACAAAACGTGCAACCGGAGAGCTTGGAACAACCGGCTGCGTAGGTGTTTTGCCTACGTCCGGATCGGCCGGCGGTGGTGCAAAGTGGGCCACTCGGGATGCCGAAACTTTTCGCCACGATGGATCGCCTCTCACTCTCGACGTGCGCCCCCCGTGGCAGGATGGCCCCATGGCCCACGGGTTGGCTGCTGACAACGCTGGCGGGCCT
>JBKCTR010000460.1:0-3567 GCA_046318755.1 Planctomycetaceae bacterium | reverse complement strand
GCCTCCGCGAGCACGCCCCCCCCCCTGCCGGTGAGTAGGCAGTCGCCCCCCGGCCTCGGGAGCACCGCGTGGGCGATGCTCGCCCTGGAATTGCGGGCCCTGGTCCGGTCCCCCGGGGTGTGGATCTTCGGCCCGCTGATCATCCTGCAGGTGGTCACCCAGGGGATGTTTCGGCTCGGCCCCTTCGAGACGTTTGTCCTGGCGACTCCCGGCTCAATCGCGGGTGGAAGTTTCAACACGCTCACCCTGCTGCTGGTGCTGCTCATTTTGTACTACACGGTCGAAAGCCTGGTGCGCGAGCATCGCCACGGGTTGGCACCGCTGGTGCACTCGACCCCCGCGTCGACCGCGGCCCTGCTCACCGGGAAAGTCTTGGCGAATGGAGCGCTCGCTGTGCTGATTGCCGGGGGGGCCTTCGTGGGGGCTCTGATCGTTTTGGGCTACCAGGCCTTCAGCACCGGAGTGTCGGTGGGGATCGAGCCGGGGGTCTTCGCCCTGATCTGGGGAGTGCTGCTGACCCCCACCCTGGTGCTGTGGTCGGCGTTCGTGATGTTGGTCTTCTCATTGACGCTCAACCGGTATGCCACCTACGGCCTCTGTCTCACGGCCCTCATCGCCACTGGGCTCGCGACCAACTGGGGCTATCTCAACTGGGCCACGCGGTGGCACCTGTGGACTGGTGTGCAGTGGTCGGAACTCGACCGGTTGGGCGTCTCTTGGAACGAAGTCGCCAGTAATCGGCTGCTGGCCCTGTGTGTCGCCGTGGCTCTCGTGGCTTTGACCCTGCGGTTTTATCCCCGGCGGATCAGTGACGCCCGGGGTGTCGCCGACCGGTTCCAACCCGCCGTACTCGCCTGGCGGGCCGCGCCGCTGGTGCTGTTCGCCTTCCCGGCCGCGGTGCTGGCGGGGGCCATGCTCTATGCGATGCGGCGCGGTCCCGAAGGAGGCCCCGCCCGACGGCAGCAGAAAGACTATTGGAAACAGAACATCTCCACCTGGCGCGACAGCCCCGTGCCCGCGCTCGATCAGGTGACGGCCAAGGTCGAATTGTTTCCCGAGACTCGGCGACTTCATGTCCAGGGGGAGTATCTGTTGCGCAACCGCAGTGAGCAGCCGATGGACGCGGTGGCGCTGACCATCCCTGCGCATCTTGAAGTGCGCACCTGGGCGGTCGATGGTGTCGACCTGAAACCAGTCAAGCCCATCGAGCGGGGCGACCGCCCCTCCATCGAAGACCGGTCCCGGCTGATGGTGATCCGGCCGCTGGTGCCTCTCGCCCCCGACGCCACCTGCCGGGTCGCCTTTGAGCTTGACGGACAGTTTCCGCAGGGTTGGAGCAAGTCACCCTCCGGCGCGGGAGAATTCATCCTCCCCTCGGGGGTGGTGCTGACCAGTTTTTCGGGTTCCTTCCTGCCGTTGATTGGATTCTCCGAGGGGATTGGCCTCGAGGCCAAAGATCAACCGGAAGCCCGCGAGTACGCGGATGACCACTACCGCCAGCGTGTCGATCCCGGGTTTGGCCCCGCGTGGGGGACCACCGTCGAGTTGACGATTGGTGCCCCGGCCGACTGGACGGTCAACAGCGTGGGGGAACCGGGCCCGGCCACGCTCGCCGATGGACGACGGACCACGCCATGGAAAACCACAGAACCGGTGCGGTTCTTCAATATTGTCGGGGGACCGGCCGGTCTCGTGGCGACCGAGGGGAAGCAGTCGACGGTGTTTCACGACCGACGGCACGCCTTTCATGCCGCCCGGATGGCCGAGATGCTCGACGCCGCCCGGCAGCACTATGGCACCTGGTTCCACCCGTATCCCTGGACCTCCCTGCGACTGACCGAGTTCCCGGGATTGTCTTCGTACGCCCAGGGATTTCCGGGAAACATCACGTTCAGCGAGTCGATCGGCTTTCTCGCCCACAAAGCCGAAGAGGGGGAAGCCGACACGGTCGATTTCATCGTGGCCCACGAAGCGGCTCACCAGTGGTGGGGGAACATTCTGACGCCTGGCAAGGGGCCCGGAGGGAATGTTCTTTCGGAAGGCATGGCGAACTACTCGGCGGCAATGCTGGTCGAGCAGGTCCGCGGGGTGGCCACCCGCCGGTCGCTGCTGCGCAAGTTCGAACGCGAGTACTTGCAGGGACGTAACCCCGACCGCGAACGCCCTCTGCACAAGGTCGATGGTTCGCGGCCGGGGGACAACACGGTTGTCTACAACCGCGGGGGTTGGGTTTTCTTCATGCTGATGGAGCAGATGGGCCGCGAGCGAATGCTGGCGGGCCTGCAGGACTTCATTCAACGCTTCAAAGACGGTCCCGATTTTCCGCTGATGGAAGACCTCGTCGAAACCCTGCGCCCGCACGCGGCCAATCCCGAGGCGTTCGACACCTTTGTCAACCAATGGCTGTTGGGAACGGCGTTGCCGGAATTTCGCCTGACCGATATCCGTCACGAGACTGGGGAGGGAGGCCGGCACACCGTGACCGGTACTCTGACCAACCTGGGGACAGGCACTGTCGAGGTCGAGGTGGCGGTGGTTCCCACTCCGCCCCAAAAGACCCCGGGCGAGGGACCCGACCCCGCCGATGAGAGCCCACCCTCAGAACCCGGTACGGTCCAGCCAGTACTCGTGGGGCCGGGAGAATCGGTCCCGTGGAAGCTGACCTGCGGCTTTTCTCCCTCCGAGGTCGTTGTTGACCCCAACATCCGGGTACTGCAACTCGCCCGCAAGCTGGCCCGGCAGGCGGTGAAGTGAGTGCCGGTCTCGAGGACCGTCACGACATAGGGGTGTCCCCAAAAGACAACCGCGAATACCTGGTCGCAATGGTTCCCCGAAGCGAACTCAGCCCCCATCGCAACAACAGTCCCGGGGTGGCGATCATGGGATTGGCCCGTTCGACGGTCATCCCCGTGGTGACCACTCCCCTGCCTGGGGCAGCCAGTTGATCCAGGCACTTGCCGCCGTCTGGCCAGATGCCTTTCGGGTCTGTCGACTGATCTGGCGCAGGCCGCACCCGATCGGGCCAAGTCGCGAAGAGGAATTCGTTTTCGAAGAGCAACCAGTTCCTGTTGGTCTCCATGCCCCCCAGCGCTGGGACCCGAGGTGCCTTCTAAGGTCACGGCTGGTGGCACGTGACCAGCAGGGCCAACTCCCAGCCGATCTCGAAGTTCGAGAGATCCGTTTTCTCTCTCGCGGCTCGCTGCGCCTGCCGAAGACGGTCTGCCGCGGTTGGGCGACGACGGGCTTCCTGCTGTGCGGTGTCGGTGCGAATTCTGGTTCGCTGACCTGTTCGACAAGGGCCCGTCGGTTCCCCCGCTGCCGTGGAAACTCCTGAACGCATACAATCCTCCGTGGAAGTGTTGGGGCGGGAGAGGCCTGTTCCGACTTTCCACGCGGTCCTTCGCGCCGAATGTCTCGTGTCGTCTGTGCCCCCTGCTGCTCCCCCCGAACCGGAACGGCCTTCCCGGCCACCGCTGGTGCCGTCGCTGTCGCTGGCGATTCGCCTGGCGATCTGGCTGCGCAAAGGGGTGATCTTCGTGCTCGGGCTGTCGGTGCTGGTGGTTGGCG
>JBKCTR010000459.1:0-7188 GCA_046318755.1 Planctomycetaceae bacterium | reverse complement strand
AGTCTCGGCCGCTGGGCGAGTCAATCCAAGTGCTCACGCAGTAGGCTTCAAAAGGTGGCAGAAAGTGAACTTCAACGGGGGTGGGAGGTCACTCTCCGCTCCTGCGGAGAAAGACCCCAAATTAGGACGCCTGTTCAGGCTCGAGAAAGTATAGATCAACAACCAATTGCGCATCAAGCGTCAAAGTCGGGTTCTCCGGGAAAGTTCAACGCCCAGAGAGACCCCAGGACCGTCCGTGTCGATTTTGTCCGATCTGCTCCCTCGGGCTGCGGACCTGGTCCTCACACTGCTATAGTTTTCTGACGGTTTGCCCGGCCTGGCTGGGTACTCCCGCTTCCCATACCTCCGGGATTCCCTCATGCTGGTCCGTTTTTGTTGCCCCCGTTGTGAATCGCAGAACCGGGCCAATCTGGTTGATGGTGCGGACACCCGCCTGCGTTGCACACAGTGTGAATGGAGCGGCCGAGACCTCACGCACATCCCTGGCGGGCGCCCCGACAAATGCCTCGTCTGCGGCTGCAGCGACCTGTGGCGTCAGAAGGATTTTCCCCAGCGTTTGGGAGTGGCGATGGTGGTCGCAGGTGTGATCGGCAGCACCTGGTTCATTTTCCATTATCAGCCGGTCTGGGCCATGGGCGTGCTGTTGTTTTTCGCCCTGCTCGACATGCTGCTGTATGCCTGGATGCCCGATGTACTGGTTTGCTATCGCTGCAATGCCCGATATCGCGATCCCCAACCTGGCGCTGCGTATCCCGCGTTTCAACTGGAGACCTCGGAACGCTACCGACAGGAATCGCGAAGGCTGGCCGAAGCGCGTGACGGCGGAGTCTCGCAGAGCTGATGCCGCTCGACCTGGTTTTGTTCCTGTTCCCCAGTCTGGCCCTTCCGCATGGCGACTGAAATCGATGAGCGCCGCCGAAGGTTGCGGGAAGACCTGTCGCCCCTTCTGAAGGGTGAGGTCCGTTGCGATCCGCTGACCACCTCTCTCTTCTCGACCGACGGCAGTCTGTATCAGATCACTCCCCTGGCAGTGGTCGCACCGGCCGGTGTGCAGGATGTTCAGGAAGTGGTGCGGTACGCGTCTCAGGAACGCATTCCGGTTTTCCCCCGGGGTGCCGGGACGGGAATCGCGGGAGACAGCCTGGGATCGGGATTGATTCTGGACTTTTCCCGATTCATGTGCGGGATACGCCGCATCAACGATTCATTGGTCCACGTTGAGCCCGGGGTGATCCACAATCACCTCAACCGGCAACTGCGCGCCGAGGGGCGATATTTCGCCCCTGATCCGTCGAATTCGAGCATCACCACCATTGGCAGCATGCTGGCGGTCGACGCGGCCGGATCGCACTCGTGCCGGGTTGGTTCGACGCGCGACCATGTTCGCGAACTGGATGTCGTTCTGGCCTCGGGCGAGGCCTTGTCCCTGGGCCGGGAACTGGTCCCCTCCCACACCCTGCCCCGCGGCGTTGGGGAGGGTGCTTGGCCCCGGGAGAGTTTGGAGCCCCCAGCGCTGGCCGCGATGTCTCCCGTGGAACGTCTCATTTCCCGCCTGGCGGAATTAGTGGAGGGGAACCGCGACCTCATCGAGAGACATCAACCCGCCGGGCTGCGGAACCGCTGTGGCTACCATCTGCGGGGGATCTTGCAGGGAGACCAGCTCGACGTCGCCCGATTCCTGGTCGGTTCGGAGGGGACACTGGCCCTCTTCACCGGAGCCACATTGCAGACTCTGCCCCGACCGACCCACACGGGGGTGGCCCTGCTGATTTTTCCCCAGATGGAACTGGCCCTGAGAACAGTCCAGGAGTTATTGACCCACGACACCTCGGCATGCGACCTGCTGGACCGCCGACTGTTGAGCCTCGGTTGCGACGCCGACAGCCGGTTCCGCAAGCTGATTCCCCCCGAGTCCGAGGCGGCATTGTTGGTGGAACAGACGGGGGAGACCGCGCGGGAAGTGCTGCATCGCCTGCAACTGGCCGTCGCCGCCGCCCGCAACGTCGCGGGAGATCAATTCGAGTTTCATCTGGCCGAAACCCCCGCCGAGGTCGACTTTCTCTGGTCGTTGCCGGCCACTGTGGTTCCACTGTTGGCCCGGCTACCTGGGCAGATCCGTCCACTCCCGTTCGTGGAAGATGTGGCGGTCCCCCCGGCGACACTGCAGGAATTCGTCGTGGCGGCGCAGAATGTCTTTCAGCGACACCGGGTGATTGCCTCACTCTACGCCCATGCGACCGCCGGACAGATCCACCTGAGGCCGTTCCTGGCGCCTCCCACCCGTGAGACCGCTCCCCTGTTGGCGGAAATCGCCCGCGATCTGTACGAAGTGGTTCATCGGGTGGGGGGGACGATCAGTGGGGACCATGGTGCAGGGCTGTCGCGGTCGGCCTACGTCAGCCAGCAATACGGTCCGTTGTTCGAGGTGTTTCGCGAGATCAAGCAGTTGTTTGACCCGCAGGGACTGTTGAACCCAGGCAAGGTCGTGACCGACGACCCCGACCTGATCACCCGCAATCTGCGTCCGGCACTCGAAACCCCCTCCGAGACCTTCGACCTGCAGCTCAATTGGTCGCCGCCCGAGATCCTCGAGGCGGCCAGCCGCTGCAATGGCTGTGGGCAATGCCGCACCCGCGAACCGGAACAGCGAATGTGTCCGCTGTTCCGGCTGGAGCCCACCGAAGCCGCCACCCCGCGCGCGAAAGCCAACCTGGTCCGACACTGGCTGACCGGGGAACTGCCGGCAACAGCCCCGCAGGAATCGGACTTCAAACGCGTGATGGACCTCTGTTTCAACTGCAAGCAGTGCCTGGGGGAATGCCCCTCCAATGTCGACATTCCCCACCTGGCGATCGAAGCCAAGGCGGCCTGGGTGGTCGAAGAGGGTTTGTCGCGGGCCGAATGGATCCTCAGCCGCCTGCACCAGTTCGCCGAAGTGGCCAGTGCCGTCTCGGCCCCCATCAATTGGGCCCTCGAGAATCCGGCGGCGAGGTGGTGTCTGGAAAAGCTCACGGGCATTTCCCGCCAGAGAAAACTGCCGGGCTTTGCCCGACGCAGCTTTCTGAGGGTGATCCAGCGTGAATTGCTGTCGCGCCCCGGGCTGACCGCCAAACATCGCCCCGTGGTGTACTTTGTCGACCACTATGCCAACCACCACGATCCCGAACTCGGACGGGCCCTGGTGGCCATCTTGCGACATCACCGAATCGCAGTCCACGTTCCCCCCCAGCAGACCGCCTCGGGCATGGCGCTCATTTCCGCCGGAGATCTCGAAGCGGCGCGGGACCTCGCGCTGGCCAACCTGCGAGTGCTGGCCGATTTCGCGAGGGAAGGCTGTGCGATTGTCTGCACGGAACCAACCGCCGCCCTCTGCCTACAGCAGGAATATCCGCGGCTGGTCGACCACCCCGACGTCGCAGTGGTGGCTCGACAGACGATCGAGGCCGGGGCCTACCTCCAGCAACTCCACGCCGCGGGAAAACTGAGGACCGATTTCCGCCCCCTCGAGTTGACCGTGGGGTATCACACCCCCTGCCACCTGCGCTCGCTGGGTCAGGGAACCCCCCTCGCGGATCTGTTGGATTTGATCCCCCGCCTGGAGGTCCGTAGGATTGAAGAGGGTTGCTCGGGCATGGCGGGGGCTTGGGGCCTGACCCGCGACAACTTCACCCCGTCCATCCGGATCGGCTGGGGATTGATCTCACGCATGCGCCAGCCCGACCTGGTCGCCGGAGTGACCGAGTGCAGTTCATGCAAGATCCAGATGGAACAGGGGGCGGCCACTCCCACAGTCCATCCGCTGAAACTGCTGGCCCTGGCGTACGGATTGATGCCCGATTTGGAACGCAGCCTGCGGGTCTCCCGCCGCAAACTTCTCGTGACATGAAACTCTCAGTGCAACTTTTCACCCGGGCGCGGGACCTGGCGGGAGCCAGTCCCGTGGCGGTCGAACTCGCGGATGACGCCGACGTCGGTTCCCTGCGGCGGGCGTTGGCAGTCCAGTATCCGGCTCTCGCCCCACTGGGACCACACCTGCTGGTGGCCGTGGGTCAGGATTACGCCCGCGATGACCACCGCTTGTCTCCGGACGTGGAGATTGCCTGCTTTCCCCCAGTCAGTGGGGGTTGAATCGATGTCCGGACCACACCTTGAACTCACCCATCTCCCCATCGACTACCAGGCGCTGACCGAACGGGTCCGCTCTCCCCAAGCGGGTGCTGTGCTGCTGTTTTTGGGAACCGTGAGGGAATTCACCTCCGGGCGACAGACGCTGCGACTGGGCTATGAGGCCTATCCCCAGATGGCCCTCTCCAAAATGCGGGAATTGGCCGAGCAGGCCGCCGAGCGCTGGCCGCTGACCCAGGTCGCGATGGTCCATCGCCTGGGGCTGCTCGAGTTGGGGGAGATCAGTGTCGCCATCGCAGTCAGCACCCCACATCGCGACCAGGGATTCGAGGCCGGCCGCTGGCTGATCGATACTCTCAAAGAAGTGGTCCCCGTCTGGAAGCAGGAAAACTGGTCCGACGGCACGCAGGAGTGGGTTCACCCCGGAATCAATGGAAATGAGGCCTCCCCCCCGGTGGCCGGTCCACTGCCGGCGGGGGGCTGAGCCTCCACCCCCTCGCCACGCCGTTTCTTGCCAACTCTGTCTCCTCCCTCCCGCTGCTCCCCCCATGCCACTCGTTGACCGTTTCGGAAGGGTGCACACGAATCTGCGGATCA
Organism: Planctomycetaceae bacterium; assembly: GCA_046318755.1. Taxonomy (GTDB): domain Bacteria; phylum Planctomycetota; class Planctomycetia; order Planctomycetales; family Planctomycetaceae; genus UBA10511. The sequence continues at coordinate 2,466 of JBKCTR010000459.1, read as the reverse complement.
GCGTGACCGATCGCTGCAACATCCGCTGTTTTTACTGCATGCCGGCCGAGAATGTTCAGTTCATGAACCGCCGCGATCTGCTCACCTTCGAAGAGATCGAGAGGTTCGTGCGGATTGCGGTTCCGCTGGGCCTGCGCAAGATCCGGCTGACCGGTGGCGAACCTCTGGTCCGGCGGGACCTTGCGCACCTCGTGGCGCTGCTGGCACGCATTCCCGAGATCGAAGATATCGGCTTGACAACCAATGGATTGCTGTTGGCCGAGCAGGCCCAGGCGCTGTTCGATGCCGGCCTCCGACGCGTGAATGTCAGCCTCGATGCACTGGACCCCGTCAAGTTTGAGCAAATTACCCGACGGACCGGTTTCGAGCAGGTTCTGGAGGGAATCCGTGAGGCTCAGCGGGTGGGGTTCGCGCCGGTCAAGATCAATGCCGTCGCCATCCGGGGTGTCACCGAGGAGGAACTGGTGCCGTTCGCGCAACTCTCTCGGGAAACCGGTGTGGAGATCCGATTCATCGAGTTCATGCCTCTCGATGCCGAGGGTCAATGGGGACGCGACCGGGTGCTGTTCGGAAAAGAAATTGTCGAACTGCTCTCTCGGGAGGTGCAGCCGCTGGTCCCTGTGGGTCAGCAGGATCCCCACGCCCCGGCCACGGAGTTCGAATTTGCCGACGGCCGGGGACGCATTGGCATCATCGCCTCGGTCAGCCAGCCATTTTGCGGCACATGCGACCGGTTCCGGATCACGGCCGACGGAAAGTTGCGCAACTGCCTGTTCAGTCTCGAGGAGACCGACGTTCGCGCCATGCTGCGGGGAAATGCCCCCGACCACGAGATTGCGGCGGCCATTGAAGCCAGCATTGCCGCGAAGAATGAAGGGCACGAAATCAATTCCCTGCGGTTCGTGCAACCCGAGCGTCCGATGTACTCGATCGGCGGGTGACTTCACCCGCCAGCGCCCCTCCGCGGAACGCCCCCGTGTCTCGCCTGTATCTCGACAATGCCGCCACAAGCTATCCCAAACCCCCCGCGGTTTGGGAGGCGGTTGAGCACTACCAGAGACACCTCGGGACCGCCGTGGGACGGGGCGGCTATGAGACATCGCAGCAGGTGGGGCACCGCGTGCTGAGGGCCCGGCAGCGGCTGGCCGAATTGTTTCGGGCCGAGTCTCCGGAACGCATCACATTTGGGTTCAACGGCACGGATGTGCTGAACCAGGCGCTGCATGGCCTGTTGCAGCCGGGAGATCGCGTGGTCACCACGCAGTTGGAACACAACTCGGTGATCCGCCCGCTGCACGACCTGCGGAATCGCCTGGGAATCGAAGTGACTTCCGTTCCCGCCACGCCACAGGGGACGCTGGACATCGATCGGTTTCGGACGGCCTTGGCCTGCCGCCCCCGACTCGTGGCCCTGCTGCACGCCTCGAATGTCTCGGGAGCGATCCTGCCGCTGGCCGACCTGGCGCATCTGGCCCGGCAGGCCGGGGCTCTGGTGCTGGTGGATGCCGCGCAGACGGCAGGCCATGTCCCAATCGACCTGGGGACACTGCCGATCGACCTGCTGGCCTGCTCAGGCCATAAGGGCCTGCTGGGCCCGCTGGGGACGGGAGTCTTGTATCTCCGCCCGGGAATCGAAGAGCAGTTGCGGGCCTGTCGCCAAGGGGGAACCGGTACGGCCAGCGAGTTTGAGGAGCAGCCGTCGACGTTGCCCGAAAAGTTCGAGGCAGGCAACCACAACGCGCCTGGCCTGTGCGGACTCGATGCGGGAGTGAGCTGGGTGCTGGAGCAATCGCCCCACAGGCTCCATCAGCAGGAACGGGAATTGACCGCACAGTTGATCGCAGGACTGCAATCCCTCCCGGGAGTGAGGCTGTATGGTCCTCCGGGCGATGAGGACCGGGTGGGGCTGCTCAGCCTGACACTGGCGGGCTGGGATCCTCAGGAACTGGCAGCCACGCTGGACCAGTCGTTTGGCATCGAGGTTCGGGCGGGACTGCATTGCGCCCCTGGGGTCCATCGGGCCCTGGGCACTCTGGCGGGGGGGGGCGCCGTGCGAATCTCGGTGGGCCCATTCACCACCTCGGACGAAATCGAGGCGGTGATTTCCGCACTGAGCCAGATTGCAGGGAGCCAGATTGCAGGGGCTTGAACAGCCTCGGAGGTATCGTCCGAGAAAAACGGACGTGTCTCAACGGCATCGCGCCGCACGCCCCGCGACAGGCGACACGAGCAACCGGGGAAAACATCAACCGGGGGAAAACATCAACCGGGTCAAAACTGATCCGGACCAAAACTCAGCCGGGTCAACCGTCAGGATGGCCAACACTGGGTTCCGCCGTCGACCCGCAGCGCCTGCCCCGTGACAAACGCTCCCAGAGGGCCGGCGAAGAACTCCACCACGCGGGCCACTTCATCCACCAGTGCCACGCGTTTGAGAGTCCCCTCCGTCGCCAGCCGCTCGGGATC
>JBKCTR010000458.1:0-10933 GCA_046318755.1 Planctomycetaceae bacterium | reverse complement strand
GAACTGCCCGAGGGTGCGGACCGAGTACCGGCGTTTCTGCTCCCAGAAGTCGCCCCCCGAGCTGTCTTTGTTCTGGCCGCGGAGCGCCTGCCGGAGGTCGTTGATCGTCAACAGCCGGGCGGCGGGCTTCTCGGGGGTGACGATGACCTGCACCTCTTCTTCCCGCCCCCCCAGGACGTTCGAGTTCGAGACCCCGGGAACGGTTTCGAAGCGGGCTTCGATAAAGTCTTCGGCGAACTTGCGAAGGGTGGTGACGTCACTGCTGTCGGGACTGAGGCTCTTGAGGGCGGGGTACTGCTCGGCGACCTTGCGGAGGCGGAGCATGCGGAGACCCGAGTTGCGGGCGTTGAGCACCGGTTGCAGCGCGGCGGCCGCTTCCGGGTGGTCTTTGGCCGCCTGCTCGATCTCTTCGATCGAGGTGGACCGCTGCATGAGGATGAACCACGCGATGGGGCGGTCAGCGGCGTTCGACGTGGTGATGACCGGTGCCTTCACGTCGGGCGGGTAGAAGGGAACCTGCTGGAGCCGCGAGTTGACCTTGATCTCGGCGGTCGACATGTCGGTGCCGACGGGGAACTCGAGCGTGATCCGCCCGACCGAGTCCATGCTTTCGGAGGTCATCTTGCTGACCCCCTCGACGCTCTTGAGCTGCTTCTCCTGTTCCTGCACCACCACCCGCTCGACTTCCTGCGGGCTGGCTCCGGGCCAGATCGTATCGATCGACAGGGTGGGAGTCTGAACCTCGGGAATGAGCTGCATCGGCATCGCCAGCATGGCCAACACGCCAAACAGCGAGACCAAGATCACTCCGACGGCCACTTTGACGGGATTTCGAACGAACGATTCGATCAACTGCATGGTTCAGACTCGACAGGGGCCAGTGCAGGCAAAAAGAAGAGGCGGACGTCTGGGGCAAGTGAGGGGGACGACGCTCAGCGGACGGCTGCTTCCCGCGGGGTGGTCGAAAAAGTCACCGATTGACCAGGCCGCAATCGCTCATTTCCTTCGACGACCACCAGATCATTGGCCCGTAACCCGGCCTCCGTTGTGGCTGGGGTAATCTGAATATCTCCCCCATCGGCCACCCCCAATTCGACCGGGACTGGCCGAACGGTTCCTTCGCCGGGCTTGTCGGGTGTCGGAACGATGGCATAGACCATCGGTACCCGTCCTCCCAGGACAACGGCGTCTTTCGAGACCAACAGCGAAGATTTTTGGCGTCCCACGGGAAGGATCGCACGGGCCAGCATGCCCGACTTCAATTCGTGGGTCACCGGTCCTCCTTCCAGGCGGCTGGTTCGCCGTGGATTTTTCACGCGAATCAACACGGGAAACGCCCGCGACTTCACGTCGGCCTGGGGCACGATCGCCTGGATCTTTCCGACGAACGACCGGATCTTCGTGGCATTCACCTCCACCCGCACCTCTTCGCCGACCTCGAGGTCGGTGATGGCCTCTTCATTCACATTGACACGAATATCGACCGAGTCGAGTTCCGCCATCTCGACGACCGACTCTCCATCCCGGATCCAATGCCCGACTTCGGTGAATTCCGCGGTGACATATCCCGTGAAATAGGCCCGGATGGTGTATTTCTTCATTCTGTCTTTGATCAGATTCACCTGCTCTTGCTGCGAGGCCACCTTGGCTTCCAACTGGCGGATCTTCTGCTCCCGCGGTCCCTCGAACACCAGTCGACGCGTCGCTTGAGCCTCGAGAAACATCGCCTCGGCTTCTTCAGCCTTGGCCCGAGCGGTGTCGATGGCCTCTTGCGACGTGCTGCGCTTCGCCGCGAGGGCCTGCTGCCGCTCGAAGTTGGAATTCGCGTTGTCGCGGCTGGCCTTGGCGGCGGCCAGGCGAGCATCAGCCTGCTGTTTTTCGACAGGAAACGATTTCTCCGACTCGAGCAGTTCCTCGCGGCGAAAATTCAGCTCTGATTCGGCATGCGCCAGTTCAATCGCGATTGTTCCAGTCAACACCTGGGCGAGGACATCTCCCTCTTCGACATAGTCCCCTTCATTGTGGGCGAATTCGACAATGCGCCCCGAAACGGCACTGCCGATCACCGCTTTACGGGCCGGTGTGACGGTGCCCACAAAGGCCTGGCCGCTGGAAACTTCACGCTCCTGAACGGCGACCACCCGGACCGGTGACGGGCCCTGCGACCACGCCGCCGGGGTCCACCCGAACAGTGCCACCAAGCCGACGATGAGGCGGGCAGCCCCCAGACCCCTGGTTGGGCTGCTGGTCCCGTGAGGAGAGGAGACGAAATGGTCCAACATCAGAAATTTCTGTGAGTTCAACGGAAACATGAGACCAGAGTTCGGTGCGCTTCAGACGGCAGCGGGGCGGCGCGGGACCGCGAATACTTCGCATGCTAAGTGATTGGGGCGGTTTAGATCAACCGGGATTGATCAGATTGAACTGAACTGATCAAGACGTAATCCTCGCGATCGGTTAGACTCGCCGCGCCACGATTGGCTGACGAGCACACGGTTCAGGGAACGGAGAGAATCAGGAGCATGACCACGCGCGCCCATCGGTGGTGGACTGCCTGGTCTGGACAGCAAGGGACCCGGCCAACCTGCGCCTGGTCCGGGCGGCCCTCCCTGCCATGGTCCGGGAGATGGCGGCTTGAGGAGGTCCGGCAGCCTCGAGTTTGGCGATTTTGGGTGATGTGCCTCGTGGTGTGGGGGATGTCATCGCCTGCCGTGTTTTCCCGTGATGAGAAGCCGGCCCGCAAGGCGGCTGTCAATCGGTCGAACCGGTTGGCCCGGGAAACGAGTCCCTACCTGCTCTCGCACGCCGAGAATCCCGTGGACTGGTTTCCCTGGGGACCCGAGGCTCTCGAGAAGGCCCGGCGGGAAGACAAGCCGATTTTTCTGTCGATCGGATATAGCAGCTGTCACTGGTGTCATGTGATGGAGAGGAAGGTCTTCTCCAATCCGGAAATCGCCGAGTACATGAATCGGCATTTCGTCTGCATCAAGGTTGATCGCGAAGAGCGGCCAGATCTCGATGACATCTACATGGCGGCGCTGCAGGCCTACTATCGCCGCATTGGCAGCCCGCAGGCGGGGGGGTGGCCCCTGTCTCTGTTTCTCACTCCCGATGCCCGCCCCCTGGGTGGGGGAACATACATCCCGCCCACTTCGGACGAAGATGGCAGGACAGGCTTTCCGGATCTGATGCGCAATTTGGTCGGGGCCTGGAGCAATCCTGAGTCGCGGAAGACCTTGAATGACAACGCGGCAGTCCTGGTGGAAGACCTGAAACTCTCGCAGCGGCCACCACCGAGTTTGACCCGCCCCGAATTGAAAGCCGAGCTGGTCCGGCAGACATTGCAGTCGCTGCAGGGATCGTTTGATCCAGACCATGGCGGATTTGGTTTTTCCCCCCGCGCTCCGCAGCGCCCCAAGTTCCCTGTCCCGGCAAAACTGGCGTTTCTCGAACAGGTTGCGAAAAGTGGGAACCAACCCCAGTCCGAAGACGCCCTGCGGATGCTCGATCTGACTCTGGATCGAATGGCGGCGGGAGGCATTCACGATCAGGTGGGAGGGGGATTCCACCGTTACAGCACCGACCGGGCCTGGCGGATCCCGCACTTTGAGAAGATGCTGTATGACAACGCCCAGCTCGCCTCGATCTACACCGCCGCCTATGCACGCACCCACAAACGGTCGCATCGCCAGGTGGCCGAGGGAATTCTCGAGTTTGTCCTGAGGGAGATGACAGATTCCCGGGGTGGCTTTTACTCGGCGTTGGACGCTGATGCCGACGGCGTCGAGGGGGGATATTACGCCTGGAGTCTGGATCAGCTTCAGGAAGTTCTGTCGCCCCAGGAATTGGGAATCTGCCAACAGGCGTATGGCGTCTCCGGGACACCGAATTTTGAAGAGGGATTCGTCCTGTTGCGGACCGAGTCGATCGAGGCCATCGCCGAGCAACTGCAGATCTCGGTGGAGTCGCTGGAAACGTCGCTGACAGAGATCCATCGCAAATTGCTGAGGGAACGGCTGCGCCGCAAGCCCCCCGCCCGGGATGACAAAATCCTGTGTGGTTGGAATGGCCTGATGATCGCCGCCCTGGCGGAGGCCAGTGTGGTTTTCGAACGGCCTGAATACCTGCGGGCCGCACGTGATGCGGCCGAGTTCATTCTCCAGCAAATGCGGCAGGAAAACGGTCGATTCCATCGCAGTTACTGTCGCGGCGAAGCCCGGCATGACGCCTATCTGGAAGACTACGCGTTCTTGGTACGTGGACTGCTGGCACTGGGGACCGCCTCGCGTGATGAGCGGTGGTTCACTGCCGCTCGTCGACTGACAGATCTCCAACTGCAGCTCTTTTGGGATAAAGCCCGGGGCGGCTGCTTCGCCACCAGCACGGAGCACGAAACACTGTTGATCCGCACCAAGCCGATGGTCGATTCCGTGCTCCCCTCGGGGAACAGCGTGACCGCGACCAATCTGCTGGAGATCGCCCGTCTCAGTGGCGAGCCCGAATACCGAAGCAAGGCAGAGAGCCTGCTGCGCGAGTTCGTGCCCCTCATGGCTGAGCGTCCAGAGAGCCTGTGTCATATGGCGATGGCCGTGTTGCTCTGGCAGGCTGGTGAGGCCACTGCGGCCGCTCCCACCGAAACAGTCCCAATCCGGCTGATGTCGAACAACGAAACCCGCCCAGCGGATGCGACGCCACGCCGCAAGCCAGCTTCGAAAGTGAATGGCGAAGTGTTGCTCTCGGCCGATCCGCTGCCACCCGGGGGAACCTGCCGCGTGCTGGTGCTGTTGGAGATTGCACCGGGCTGGCACATTCACGGCAACCCGGCCGGCGATCCTGAGGGAGACAACGCCACGGAAGTGAGCCTCGATTCGGAGTTGGGGCTGAAGCTCGAGGGGGTGGAATACCCCCGGCCCCGAGTGGTGGAGCGCGAGAATGATCTTCCGCCCGCCCGCTATCTCGAGGGGAAAGTCGCCATCCGGGCCACCCTTCAGGTGCCCAAAGACGCTGCAGGAGAGACTGAAGATCTGCAGTTTGAGATTCTCTATCAGGCGTGCAACGATGCCTCGTGCCTGAGGCCGCAGACACTCAAGTTAACGGTCCCCGTGAGGATCGCCCGCCGACTGAGCGAGGCCCGACCGGCTCACGAGGACCGGTTTCAGAACCCACCGGCGAAGCCCAAGGCCACGCCGAACAAAATTCGACGTGGCTGATGACCAGGAAAATCGCGGTGCTTGGTTCAGGGGGAATGGGGACTGGCTGTGCCTTGGTCCTGTGCGAAAAGCCCCAGCATGAGGTCTGCCTGTGGTCGCACGATCCGCAGCGGACAGGTCAGATGCAACGTTTGGGAGAGAATCGGCAATACCTCCCGGGAATTCCCCTGAACCCAGCCCTGAAGCTCAGTTCGTCGTCCCCAGAGACTCTGGAGGGAGCGGACTTGATCGTGGTGGCCATTCCCACCCGCTTCCTGCGCGAGACATTGCTGGGAATGCAGGGGCAGGTCAGGGAGAATGCTGCCGTTGTCAGTGTGATCAAGGGGATTGAGACCTCCACCTTTTTGCGTCCCAGCCAGATCATCGCGGATGTGCTGGGGACAAAACGGGTGGCCACGTTGTGTGGGCCCAGCCATGCCGAGGAATTTGCCCGTCGGCTTCCCTGCAGTGTGGTGGTCGCCGGGTTGGAGGCTGATCTGCTGCGTGACGCTCAGGCAACGTTCAATTCCGAGCGATTTCGAGTGTACACCAACCGTGATCTGCTGGGGGTCGAATTGGCGGGGGCCCTGAAGAATGTGGTAGCCATCGCCGCTGGGATTTCAGACGGGTTGGGATATGGAGACAATGCCAAAGCGGCTCTCCTCAGCCGTGGGCTGGTCGAAATGACACGCTTCGGAGTGGCCCTGGGTGCCGAACCGGAAACATTTGTCGGACTGGCGGGCATGGGGGATCTGATCACCACCTGTTACAGCCCGTATGGGCGGAACCGTCGGGTGGGAGAGGAGATTGGTCGGGGACACAACCTGGCGGAGGCGGCCCGGGCGATCCATGGGATTCCGGAAGGGGTGACCACCTGTCGAGCCATTCACGATCTGGCCCTGCAGCGGGGAATCGACATGCCCATCTGTGGCGAGGTGTTTCGGGTCTTGTTTGAAGGAAAATCACCGCAGGCGGCGACCGACAGCCTCATGAATCGCCCCCCGCGTGCCGAAGCACGGCAACTCTGAGATTCCACTGCGGTTGCTCAAGTTGTCCGCAGTCTGATGGATTTGGGTGTCACGCAGCCTCGGCAATCGGGTGGCCCCAAAAAGTTCCGCGCCGAGTTGCGTGCGCCGATCTCCCGGGCGATCACTTATTCCGTTTCAACAGCGCATTCTGCGTAATCGTTGGAATCGGCATGACCGGTGGATTCATGAGATCTCATGAATGAACCATCACCGCCTGCATAAAACAGGAAAGCGGCAGAGAATTTGTGGAGCAGTCAAACTCTGCGCGACATACTCATCACATCATGTCGAACACAGCTTCTCATTCCGCTACCCCGCGTCGGAAGTCGTCGCAGTACGTCGGGTTTGAACTTGACGGTCAGGCTTATGCATTCCGGATCGACCAGATTCAGGAGATCGTAATCCTCAATCAAGTCACAAAGACGCCCCAGGTTCCCGAATTTGTGGAAGGGGTCGCCAATCTGCGCGGCTCGATCATTCCCATCATCAATCTTCGCAAGCTGTTCCGGCTTCCCTCCAAGGAGGCCGACGGTGACACCCGTACGATCGTGGTCAATGTGGGCGAACGGACGATGGGCTGCACGGTCGACATGGTGTCGCAGGTCATCCGAATTCCCGAGGAAAACGTGCAGTCTGCGCCGGAGACTGTGACTGGGAATGGAGCCCATTACATTTCCGGGTTTGCCCGGGTCGATGGACGACTGCTGATCCTGCTCGACATCGATGAATTGCTCGACCCACGCAAACTGGAACAGATCAATCCGGCGGCAGCCGTCGAATTGAACCGGGCAGCACGGGATTGACGTCCCGCATTCCTGCGCCTCGACTCAACGCACTTTTCTCAACTCTGCTTTCGCACCATGGCCGAACCCCGCTCTCCTCGCAGTCGTCGAAGTTCCTCCAGTGAATCCGTCACCTCGCAGAGCGCGATCCTCGACGCTCTGAATCGCTCTCAGGCGATGATTCGCTTCCAGGTCGATGGCACGATCATCACCGCGAACGACAACTTCCTGGCCGCGATGGGTTACACTCTGGCGGAGATTCAGGGCCAGCGTCACAGCATGTTTTGTGATGAGGCGACCCGCATGGGCGCGGATTACCGCGAGTTCTGGCTCAAACTGGGCCGCGGTGAGTTTCAAGCCGGACAATTCCGCAGAATTGCCAAGGGCGGCCGCGAGATCTGGCTGCAGGCCACGTACAACCCCGTGATCGACAACGCGGGGCGGGTCGTGGAGGTGATCAAATTCGCCTCCGACATCACCGCCTCCACGCAGGCTCAGATTCGGGACCAGCAGGAACAGCAGCGTCTGCGCCAGATGGTCGAAAACGCCACCATCCGCATGATTCTCGCCGATCGTGACTTCAAGATCGTCTATCTGAATCCGGCGTCACTGGAGGCTCTCCGTCGACTCGAGCACCTGCTTCCGTGTCGTGCCGACGAAATTGTCGGCCGCTCCATCGACATCTTCCACAAACATCCGGAACGACAGCGACGCATGTTGTCGGATCCCCGCAATCTCCCCCACACCGCCAAGATCCAGTTGGGGGATGAAATCCTGGAGTTGAATGTCTCGGCGATTCGTGACTCCCAGGGGGTCTACATCGGCCCCATGGTCAACTGGGAGCTGATCACCGAGCGCGAGAACGCCAAAGTCCGTGAAGAAAGACTGATTGAGGAACAGCGCATCGCCAAGGAGCAGCTTGAATCCAAGGTGAATCAGTTGGTCCAGATCGTGACTGCGGCCGCCAGCGGCGACCTCACCCAAACGGTCTCCGTCTCCGGAGACGATGACATGGGGCGGTTGGCGGGGGGGATGCGCGGGATGCTGGCCGATTTGCGGAATGTGATCGGCCAGGTCATCGAGGCGGCCAATCAGCAGAACGAAGGCGCACGCACCATCGCCGAAAGCAGCGCGAATCTCAGCGAGGGAGCGCAGACACAGGCCGCCGCCGTTGAGGAAATGTCGGCCTCCGTCGAGCAGATGATTGCCTCGATCGAAGTGATTTCCCGCAACTCCTCCGAGGCGAAGGCGCAGGCCGACGAATCGACCACCCTGGCTCAGGGAGGGGGAGCGGCGGTCGCTGAGGCGGTCAGTGCGATGAAGCTGATCCAAAAGTCATCCGAGCAGATCAACGACATCATCCAGGTCATCAGCGAGATCGCGAGCCAGACCAATCTGTTGGCCTTGAATGCGGCGATCGAGGCGGCACGGGCAGGGGAGCACGGCCTGGGATTCGCCGTCGTGGCCGACGAAGTGCGTAAACTGGCCGAACGTTCGAGCGAGGCCGCGAAAGAGATCACTCAATTGATCAAAGAGTCGTCCCGGCGGGTCGAGGAGGGGGCCGCGCTCTCCGGCAGGGTCGGCCAGTCGCTGAAGGCCATTGTCGAGGCGGTCGACAAGACCGCCCGAGGGATCGCCCGCATCGCGGAGTCGACTGAGACCCAGGCTTCCAGTGCCGCCGAGGTGAAATCGGCCATCCGTTCGGTGTCGCACACCACCGAGTCCAATGCTGCCGCCGCCGAGGAAATGGCAGCGAGTGCCGAGGAATTGGGAGCGCAGGCCCAGACGCTGCGGGACCTGGTCGTGAAATTCAAGGCGTGACGTCCCCTCGTCTTGAAAGTCCTCCCCAGCTAATCTTGAGCGGGCGGTGTCGGTTTGCCGGCAGACCTGTCCCGCCCGGACCCTTCTCGCATGCCCATTTCCGCCCCCGCGACACGCATGATGGATTTAGACAAACTGTCTCCCCGGCAGTTCGAGCTGTTTCGGGAATTCATCTATCGAAAGAGCGGGATCCGCATTGAACCCTCCAAGATCACGCTGCTGACCAACCGTATCCGCCGGCGGGTCAAGGCGCGGGAACTGGTCGATTTCGATGCCTACTATCGTCTGCTGACATCGGCGTCCGGGGCAGGGGAGTTGGAACAGTTCCTGGACGAGGTGACAACCAACGAGACCTCATTCTTTCGCACTCCCCATCATTTTGAGTGGTTCAAGGGGCCCTTCCTCGATGAGCTTTTGGCGCGTCCGGCCGCTGCGCGCAAGATTCGTATCTGGTCCGCGGCCTGCAGTACGGGGGAAGAGCCCTACACCCTGGCGATCTGTCTCGCCGAATCATCCCTCAAGCTGCGAGATTGGAAGACTTCGATCCTTGCCACCGACCTCAGCGAGGCGGTCCTCCGCCAGGCGCGGACGGGGGTGTATCGTTCCCGTTCGCTGCAGGAACTTTCGGAACAGCGGCTCAAACGCCACTTCGACCCCCATTCGGAGGTGGGCTCATTCGCCATTCGCCCGGCCCTGAAGTCGATGATCGAGTTTCGCCGTCACAATCTCATGGAGCCAACTCCCGGTCCGCCTTTTGACTGCATCTTTCTGCGCAACGTTCTGATTTACTTTGACCGCGACTCGAAGCAGGTAGTGATCAACAACCTCGTGCGAGCGCTCGCCCCCGGAGGTTACCTGGTGGTGGGGCCCTCCGAGGGAATCTACGACATGCTGGGCATGCTCCAGAAGCATTCCCACTTCGCCTACCAGAAACCCTTCTCTGGAGGAGGGGCCACATGACGGACGAGGAATTCAACTTCTCCACGGGTTTGCCCTCCGAGGAGATGGCCGCCTATCTCCAGATGTTTCTCGACGAGACTTCGGAACAGCTCGACGCGCTGGTCGAGGTGCTGCTGTCGCTCGAGGAGAACCCGCGACATACGGGGCAGTTGAATGAGGCCTTCCGCCTCATTCACTCGATCAAGGGCTCGTCGGCGATGATGGGCCTGGACAGCATCACGGTGCTGACCCATCATCTCGAGAATCATTTCGAGAGGCTCCGTTCTGGGTTGCAGGTCCTCGATCGGCACATGATGGATCTCGTGCTGCGCTGCATCGACTTCCTGCGCGATTGCAACCAGCGGCTGCGCGGTGGACAGGCCCTGGCAAGCGCCCCCGAACTGCTCGAGGAACTGGGATCCCACACGGGGACGGCTCCCCTCGCCAGCCCACCGGCGTACGCCCCAGCGACGGAATCGGTCCCGGCCTCCCCGGAAAGCTCCTCCGAGTCCGCCGTGGCGGACGTCGGGGCATCATCGGACCAAGCCCCCCTCCCGGGACACCACTTGCCCGAACTGCCTCCCCTCGAACCTCCCATCGCCGAGAAGTTTCATTGGCGGGTCACCGTGAGGTTCGAGGAAAGATTGCCATTGGCCGATGTGAAGGCCGATCTGATCCTCCAGCGGCTCAGCGCCCTGGGGGTGCTCTCGGACTCGGCCCCTCCCCCTGATCAACTCCCGCTGATCTCGGAAACGCGACGTTTACAGGTTCTGCTTTCCAGCGAGCGGCCGGCTGCAGAGATTCGCGCCGCCGCCGATGTGGGGGGGGTGGACACGGTCGAAATCGACCGTGACCGGTCGCCGCTTTGTCTCGACGACCAGATACTGGGCCCGGAACTGGTCCCGATTCCCGAGTCGTCGCCAGCGATCTCGGTCCCCTCCCCGGAAGTACGCGCACCTGTCACAGAACAAACTGACTCGAGGAAGGTCATCGAGCTTCCCCCGCCGGTTGCTGAAATCGCCGCCTCTGTGCCTGCCGGGAGCCGCCCGGCGGGCCAGACAGCGAAGATCAAGGAGAGTCCTGCGGCGGTTGATCGCGAAACTCCACGTGGCGAGACGGCCAGCGAGGGAAAATCACGGGTCGTCGAGACGGTGCGGGTCGACTTCGACCGGTG
>JBKCTR010000457.1:0-11251 GCA_046318755.1 Planctomycetaceae bacterium | reverse complement strand
AGTCGGCCCAGGCCGCCGCGTCGCACACGGGTGCCATGGCGGGCGAAGACGCCGTTTGCGACGCCGTCTTCCGCCGGGCCGGCATCGAACGGATCTTCCACATGGGAGAATTGTTCGACTGTGCCGAATTGCTGGCCTCGCAGCGCCTGCCCCGCGGTCGCCGCCTGGCGATCGTGACCAATGCCGGGGGACCCGGAGTGATGGCGACCGACGCTCTCATGGAGCGGCACGGGGAACTGGCCCGACTCGAAGATGCCTCAACCACGCGGTTGAGCTCGGTTCTGCCGGCCTGGTGGTCGCACGGCAATCCGATCGATGTGCTTGGAGATGCCCCCCCCGAACGCTTCGCTCAGGCAGTCGAGATTGCCCAGGACGACCCCAACGTCGATGCCGTGCTGGTCATGCTCACCCCGCAATCGATGACCGATTCGACGGGCACGGCCGAACGTGTGACCGAGGTCGCTCGGCGCGGCTCGAAACCGGTCCTTGCGGCCTGGATTGGGGGGGCCCGTGTGGCACAGGGGGTCCACCGCCTGCAGACGGCGGGCATCCCCTGTTACGAGACCCCCGAGGGGGCGGTCGAGGCATTTCTGCACCTGGTGTCACTCGCCCGCAATCGTGAGATTCTGTACGAGCTTCCCCGCGACCTCCCCATCGAACCCCCTCCCCATGGCCCCTCACTGGCCGAGGCAACCCTCCCCCTGCAGGTCGCCAGTGAACAGACCCTGACCGAAGAACACAGCAAGCAACTGCTGGCGGCCTATGGCATTCCCACCACCATCGCTCACCCCGCCCGCACGGTGGATGAGGCCGTCGAGATCGCCGACCGCATCGGCTACCCCGTGGTCCTCAAAATCTGGTCTCCCGACATTTCGCACAAGACCGACGTGGGGGGGGTTCGGCTGGGGCTGCGCGACGGCGAAGGGGTAAGGGCCGGCTATTTGGAATTGTTGGAGGGGGTGCGGGCCCGGCGTCCCTCGGCCCAGTTGTGGGGGGTGACCGTGCAGTTGATGGCCGACCTCGCCAATGGGCTGGAGCTGATTGTGGGGATGAAGGCCGACCCCACCTTTGGGGCGGTGTTGATGGTGGGAAGTGGTGGGGTCACCGCCGAACTCGACCGCGATCGGGCGCTCGAACTGCCCCCGCTCAATGAGCGACTCGCCCGTCGGATGCTCGAGTCGCTGAAGCTGTGGAAAGTGCTCAATGGATACCGCGGCCGGCCTCCGCTCGATGTGGAGGCGCTGCTGGAGGTCTTGATTCGGCTGTCGCAACTGGTGGCCCGGCATCCCGAGATCCGCGAACTGGACATCAACCCCCTCTTGGTGCTGCCCCGGGGTGTCCTGGCGCTCGACGCGCGCATGGTGGTGTGTCCCCCCCCTTCCGGCACGGCACCCCGCCCGTATGCGCATCTGGCCATCCGCCCCTATCCCGAGGAGTTTGTGCGGGAGGTTGTGCTGGAGTCGGGCGAGAGGCTGGTGTTGCGGCCGATCCGCCCCGAAGACGAGCCCCGGTGGATCGCCCTGCGGGAAAGCTGCTCGCCCGAGACACTGCGGGCGCGATTTCGCCACCTGTCCAAGGCTCCTACCCACGAGTCTGCCGCGAGATTCTGCGTCCTCGATTATGACCGCGAATTGGCGATCGTGGCGGAACGACCCGAGGGAACGGAACGGCCCTTCGTTGGAGTGGCTCAACTGTTGGCCGACGCCAACCATGACACGGCCGAGTTCGCCGTGCTGGTGACCGATGCTTGGCAGGGACGGGGTTTGGGCCAGACCCTCACCGAGTTCTGTCTGACCATCGCCGCTCAATGGGGAATTCGACGCCTTGTGGGGGAAACCACTCCCGACAATCCCCGCATGCGGTCGATCTTATCCCAATTCGGGTTTCGTGCCGCGGAACCAGCCACGGCGGATGTCACCACCTTCCTCAGGGATCTCGACCCGACGGCCCCCGCCCCGTCTCAGGGCTGAATGGGCCGCGTCTCAGCGGGCCGAGTCTCAGCGGGACCGGTGCGGAATTTCCCAGCCTGCCGTTTCCAGTGAACACCTCACGCCGTGCGAGGTCGGGAGGGTCGGTCGAGTGGCCGAGAGCGGGTTGAGACGCTGGGGGCCGTGGCAAGGTGTTGGGCAGGCCCCAACCCCGGCCGCAGTGGTCCGGCGGCTATTCAAAAGAGCCACACGAATTCCATTCGTTCGTGTTGCGTTTGCCCCGCTGGGTCACCACCAAGGTGTAAAAGGGAAGTGTGCGTTCCCGCAACTGGTACCATTTTCCCAGAGGATGGGCCACCTCGTGCTGCAGTTGACCAATCAGGGTGCTGCAGTCGGTGACGATTCCCTGGCGCGATCCCAGTTTCAACAGCACGGTCACACCTCGCCGACCCGCCACCAGCAGCATGCGCGACTTCTTGGGAATGGTGGTGGTCACCCGGAACGATTCGGCAATGACCGCCTCGATGTATTCGCGGGGAAACAGTCGGGCTACCGTGTCGGAAACCGCGAATTCCCAGTTGCCCCAAGGCCAGACTGGCGCAGCAGTCCCATCCAGGTTCGCCTGCAGCTCGCAGTACGTGGCATTCACCCCCTCCAACACCCCGTTGCGGTAGTGGTCTTCGACCTTCACCAGCCGACAGTGCGGATTCTGCAGCAACCACTGGTGCAGCAGATCACGGGCTTCCCACATGGTCGACTTCCGCCGCTCCGCCTCCGAGAGATTGATGAAATCCCACAGCTTGTGACGCCGCGGATCAATCTCAAACACCTTGTTCTGCAACAGGTGGGGAGCGGGTTGCGCCGGGGCATTCGATTCGGACTGGGACATGGTTTCACCGACTCACGACAAAGAGAACTGTTGACTGCTGAGTACACTCATCTGATCACATATTGGTGAACATTACAACTCTCGCAGAGATTTTTTGAACACACTGTCTTTGTGCCAGACGCATCGGACTTCCCTTTCCTGTTGTTTCCTGTGGGTTTCGTATGGCGCGTCACTGGGCCGATCCCGGGCTCCCGGGCTCTCTCTCGGCGTTGCTCTGAGTTCTGCCCTTTCTGACCGTCAAATCAGGTTTCTGCGGAAGAATTCCGTTGACTTCCCGATGCCTGTGGGTATGGTCAGTCGAGGGGAGATGACCCGTGGCTGACGGCGGAGCCCGTCACTGGATCCTCTTCCATTGTTTCCGCAGACGGACTGCGGTCAACCTCGAATCTGGCGACTGCCATCAAGGAGGAGACATATGGAGACGAATCTCGCCATCGGATCGGTCGAATCGCTGGAGGTGCGGATTGAGCGACTCATCCTCGCCCGGGTGGGGACTCCCCTCAGGCACCTCAAGGTCCTGACTCTGCCTGGTGAACTGATCCTCACCGGGTCCTGCGACACTTGGTATGCGAAACAACTCGCGTCTCAGGTGGCCCTGGAGACATGTCCCGGGTCGCTGGTGCTGAACGACCTGGATGTCGGCTGATCGGAGAACTCTCCCCACCGCGCCCCTCCCCCATCCCTCCGGGATTTGCCGTGCGCCGCGCGTTCTACACCTACAGCTACACCGACCGACTCGGACTCGACATCGACCAGACCTTCGCCGAGATTGCCCGCTGGGGCTACGAAGGAATCGACGAGTCGTCCACCTTCGGGCCACACATCAATTCGTCGTCGGTCTCTCCAGAACGGCGCCGGGCCATTCGCGACGCGGCCCGGCGGCATGGGCTGCGCGTGGAGGCGATTGTCACCCATGCCGAACTCAGCACCAGCCTGTTCTCTGCGGAACCGCTCGACCTCGTCGCCGCACTCGACCTCGCCGCCGACCTCGGGGGAGACGTCGTCACCTTCCACCTGGGTGGCCCGGTTCCCGACGTCCCTCTGCGGGAGGTCTGGCGACGGACCGTGGCGACGCTGCGCGCAGCCCTCGTCTCGGCCGACAGCCGGCATCTGCGGCTGGCCATCGACCTCGGCCCCTGGCCCACCTGGCTGGTCACCACACCCGACCAACTGCAGCGGCTGTTCGACGACGTTGCCTCGAACACCCTGGGCATCAACTTCGACCCCAGCTATCTCGCCGTGCAGGAGATCGATCCGCTCGGCTTTCTGCGTCGCTTCGCCTCCCGGGTGTGCCACGCCCATCTCAAGGACCATCTTGGCCGGTATCCCCGCTGGGAACATCACATTCCCGGCCGTGGGGAACTCGACTACGTCCCGCTGGTGCGGGAACTGGCCCAGCACCGGTTCCAGGGCTCGCTGGCCATCGAATGCTTCACAAACATGCCCCTCTCCACCGCCTGCGAGGTCGGCTACAACACCCTGTCGGTCGCCCTGCAGCAGATCCCCGCGGACCGACCGTCCCCCCGCTGATCCCAACCGGTCCGGCGGCGCATGGAGCGGCCCACCTCAACCGGCATTCCCCCCGGTCGCGGGCAAGAGCGTCTGCTGGTCCCAACCGGCGGTCTGCTGCCCGGTGGGAAACAATCTCAAGGGGTGGTACTCGCCCCGGACCCAGGCCGCCAACTGGTCGTCGTAGTGTCGACTGCCTGGAACGCCCGATTCACTCCCGGCGTCAATCGCCCAGAGGGTTCCCTGAGGATCCGCCAGGTCGGCAATCATGCGGTACCCCGCCCCCGTGGGGGCTGAGAAATCGGGGGCCTGACCGCTGTTGCAAACGGTCTGCATGTCGCCCCGCACGGGAACCGCCCCGCGGTCCAGCAGGCGGCCCAGGTCACCCCGATCGGTCAGGGGATGCTTTTGCTGCAGCAGATGCAGGCGGCCCCACGTCCACAAGCCCGGTTCGGGCCCAAGCCGATTCGTCAACCAGGCCAATGTCTCGTGCCACGCCGCCGCGAACGCCCGCAGCCGGGAGGCGTCATCGGGAAACCACGCGGCAACATTGTCCCGCAACAGACGCTGCGCCAGCCCCCCGCACGCCCCTGCTGCAAGAGACACCATCTCGGATGGAAACCGCACTGCGGCAATCTGCTGGCACCACTGCTGAAAGAAGACGTTGAACAGTGTCGCCCCCACCCGGTCGACCTCAATGCGATGATCCCAGGCCAACAGCAGCCGCGAGATCTCGCGCAGCCGGGGATCTTCCAGCCGATCCAATTGGCTCAACACCAGGGGGAGGCAATCGAAGGCCCGCAGCGAAACCGTGTCGAGCTGCATTTGCACCATGTCGATCCGCGAGGCGCGCGGGGTGGCTTCCAGCATCTGGCGAATCCGCTGTCCGCGATAGCCATTGCTCCACGTCCCCGACAGGGGATACGGAAAATCATCGGGAGCCACCCGATTATTGGCCGTGCCAATCCATCCCCGGGCCGGATTGGCCAGGTGCGGCAGCCCTTCGAAAGGAATCAGCCCCGTCCATTGATGTTCGGGGTTCCAACCCTGTCGATAGCCCCGCTCCAACCCACTTCGCAGCGGCAGACGCCCAGTGCACTGATAGCCAATCTCTCCCTCCACGTCGGCATAGACCACGCAGAACGTGGGAACCATCCAGGGGCGTGTCGCTTCACGCAGGTCCGCCGCCCGCTGTGCCCGGGCCATCGCGTGCAACGCCGGCAGCCAGCCGCAATAGAGACTCCCCAGCCACTTCAGCGAGACCGGTCCGGTCTCGCGGGCCGGTTCGGGCAAAATGGCATCGACAATCGGACCATTCCGCGACAGCCGCACCACGTGCTGCTGCGCCGGGGCCCCCTTCACGGTGATGGTCTCCACCCGCTCGCGCCAAGGCTCCCAGCCATCGCCAAACTGAAAGCAGCCCGGATACGCCGGATCGGTCCGCTCTTGGTACAGGTCGCGCAGCGAGCAAATGTTGTTGGTGATGCCCCACGCCACACGGGGCGTGCGACCAAACATCACGGCGGGCATGCCGGCGTAGGCAATGCCCGCCACATGGAACGAACCTCCCCGCAGGTGCACCTCATGCCAACACGAGACCGCCGCGAAGGCGATGTGCGGATCGCTGGCCACAAACGGCTTGCCGGTGGTGGTCCGGTCCCCCCCCACCACCCAGTTGTTGCTGCCGTGCCCCTCCTCTGGATCGTTCACCGACGTCCCCACCGGCTGCACCCCCTGCGGAACCTCGGGATATTCCCCCGGGTGCAGAATCGACGCCGCATCGGCCTCGGCCTGCAGAAACTCGCGATACAGGGGTCCGTCTCCCAACACCCGCCGCGCCAGTTCCGGAATGACAATCACGGGGAACCGTCCTGTCAGGTACCAGCGAAATTCCCCCGCGATCGCCAGGCAATCGACGGGAGACCACGGCTCGGGAGAATAATCGAGCAGATCAAACTCGATTGGCAGTTTGCCGGTCGCCTCGTCGATCCAGCCGTTCACCCCCGCCGACCAGGCCCGCAGCAACTCCCGGGTCTCCTCGGGCAACAGCTCCCACTCCCGCGCGGCGATCTGGGGTAGCCCCACGGTGCGCGCGGTGAGGTCACTCTCAACCGCTGTCGGACCCAGCACCTCGGCCAGCCGTCCCACCGCCCGCCGTCGCAGCAGGTCAAGCTGGAACAGCCGATCCTGGGCGGTGGCGAAACCGAATCCGAAGAACAGGTCCAGATCATTCTCGGCGGAGATGTGGGGAATGCCCTGTTCATCGCGGGCAATGTGCACGCGGGCCGAAACCGCCTGCGGCAGCGCTCCCGTCGTGGAGGGCACCCGGGCCTGGCATTCCGCCCGCCACCAGGCGTCGAAATCGTCGCGCGACCAATGTTGGCTGGCGCAGAGTTGCGCGATCGATTCTCCCTTTCCCAGGCGACTCAACAAGTGCCGCGACAGGCTCGACATCGGGACTCTCCGGAAATGCGAGGAAGGGGCGCGGGGCAGGCGCCCCGGGGGACGAACTTCTCTTCCCGCGACCATCGCCAATCCAGCCGGGTGTTCTCCCCGTTGCAACCCACGTGGCAGTAAACCACAATCCCGAACCCAGCACAAAGCACCGCCCCGAAAGCCCCCCAGGATCGCGCATGAACGGAGTCTCCGACGTTCCCCCCTCCCCCGCCACCGACAGCCTGACCGAAGAGGCTTCGATCGTCATTTTTGGCGCTTCGGGCGACCTCACCGCCCGCAAGCTGCTGCCAGCGCTGTTCCATCTCTGGCGCGACGGATATCTCTCGTCGCGGGCCCCCATCATCGGAGCCGCCCGGCGTCCGAAGACCGACGACGAGTTTCGCGAAGAGATCTTCGCGCACGTCCAGACGCACAGCCGTAGCGGCACCATCGATCGCGACTTGTGGAACACCTTCGCGCAACGGCTGTTCTACCGGCAGCTCGATCTGTCCCAGCCGGGGGAATATCCCGCCTTCCGGCAGGAACTCGAACGTCTGGAGGGTCAGGCGGGTGTGGCGGGTAAACGCCTGTTTTACATGGCCACGACCCCCGATCTGTTCATCCCCACGGTGCAGTCGGTCGGGCAGGCGGGGCTCATCCCTTCGCGGCATAGTGGCGAGACCCTGCGGGTGGTCTTCGAGAAACCGTTCGGCCGCGACTTGGTCAGCGCCCGGGAACTGCAGACCTCTCTGGGGCGGCTGCTGCGCGAAGAGCAGATCTACCGGATCGACCACTACCTGGGCAAAGAAACGGTCCAGAACCTGCTGTTGTTTCGATTCGGCAACGCCATCTTCGAACCCCTGTTCAATCGCACGCATATCGACCATGTGCAGATCACTGTGGCCGAGGCCCAGGGCATGGAGCATGGCCGGGGGGGCTACTACGACAGCTCCGGGGCTCTGCGCGATGTGTTGCAAAACCATCTGCTGCAGTTGCTGGCCCTCGTGGCGATGGAACCCCCCTCGTCGTTTCGGGGGAAGGAAATTCGCGACGAAAAGGTCAAGGTGCTCGACGCACTGGCGCCAGCCGCCAATCGCCTCGAAGAGTGGGCGGTGCGGGGTCAATACACCCGCGGTGGCCCCGACCTGCCCGGCTATCTCGAAGAAGACCGCATTCCCGCCAGTTCGCGGACCGAGACCTACGCGGCTCTCGCCGTGAAGATCGACAATTGGCGTTGGGAGGGGGTGCCGTTTTACCTGCGGACCGGCAAGCGGCTCCCGCGGCGGGTGAGTGAAATCGCCATCCAGTTCAAGTTGCCCCCCCTGCATCTGTTCAAGACCGTGGAGTGCGAGGGGGATATCTGCGAACTGGTCGAAGCCCGTCCCAACCAATTGGTCTTTCGAATCCAGCCCAGCGAATCAATCTCTTTGAGCTGTTCGGCGAAGCGCCCCGGCATGCAGTACCAGATTCACCCCGTGACCCTCGATTTCGCGTTTGACCAGGGTTTCAAGCAGGTCGCGCTGCCCGAGGCGTACGAACGGCTGCTGCTGGATGTCTTGCGGGGAGACTCGACGTTGTTCATGCGGAACGACGAACTCGACGCGGCGTGGCGGCTGGTGACACCAGTGCTGGATGGCTGGGCGACCTCGCCGGTGCCCCCCGAACCCTACGCCGCCGGCACCTGGGGTCCAGCTGCCGCCAATCGCCTGCTCGGCCCCGGAGGTCGCCGCTGGCGCACTCCCTGACCGGCGAGCGTCTGCCCCGGCCCCCCAGTCAGGCGGGTGGGTTAACCAGATGGGTCAGGTGGCTGATCGCCCCCGCGCGGTTTCCACGTTGCCCGGAGATTGCAGCCACAGACTGCCACCCGACCGGGAAGCGGCTCCACCACGCACACCCCATCCGCAAGGCCTCGCTGCCCGCTGTCGTCGCGCACTCGCGCTGCCCACCGTGACTGATCATCAATCGGGCCGTGCGGGGCGACCCTCCACCGGGCGCCCCTCTGATTCAGCGGCAGAGGCCGCTCAAGGCCCACTTACGTGAGCCAACGGCGGCTCCTCATGGCGACGCGCCGTCCTGCGTTGGTTCTCTGGGCAAAGCCCCCTTCGCATGGCCGTCCACCTCGTGTTCCTGCACCCACCGCACGGCCATAAAGGCCAGTTTGGCCGAGTCGGCCAGCGACAGCTTGTCGCGGATACGCAGGCGGTGGGTTTCGACGGTCTTGATGCTCAGCTTCAAAGTCCGCGCGATTTCTCCGGTCTTATACCCCCGTCCAATCAGGGCGAAGACCTCGAGTTCCCGGTTGCTCAGACCATGGACGACGGCATCCGACGACTCGTCGGCAACGCCGCGGCCGGCAATCGACCGGACCAGCAACAGGGACGCGACGGAGTCGGCAAGGAACAGTTTGTTGGCCAGAACCTCGCGGACCGCGAGCAGCACGGTCGCCAGGGATTCCCGTTTGGAACAGTATCCCCGTGCTCCGGCCGCGAGCGCCCGCTCGATGTAGTGCAGATCTTCCAGCATCGAGTAAACGAGAATCGGAACGTGCTTTTTCACCACACGGATCCGTTGGATCAGGTCCAATCCGCTGGAAGCGCCGTTCAACTCCAGGTCGAGAATGATCAGATCGGGGGTGGTCGATTTCAGCAACTGCAACGCACCCGGGATGTCTTCCGCTTCACCACACACCTGATACGCAACGTCCTGCTCCAACAGCACGCGCAACCCCATGCGTGCGACCCCCTGCTGGTCGATAATCAGGATCTGACGCGGATGGGTCTGATCGTTCATCAAGGACTCCGTAATGACAACAGGTCGGTCCCAGCGTCATCCGCCAAGCCTCGCCTGCAGGGCCGACATCAGACACCACACTCACCTGCGGGTGACGTCGGAAGTATTTATCATCCACACTTTGCAATGCGGCAAAACTCCTCACCCTCAACCGCAGCGACAGCTCACCATGATTTCCGTCTTCACTCACGGAACATCACCTAATCATTGAATCCCTTGGGAAGTTTATTGTCTGTGCATTCCCTCCGTCAAGGGAACCATACAGCCAATCCATGATTCCATCAATCTCACCAGACCAAGATTTCGACGAATCGACACCGCTTGACCACCCAAGGCCTCTCATCATCGCTCCGCCGCAGACGGCGAAAGATCCGCGGTGACACCCATTTTCATTCCCCCGGCACTGCCGGAATGTCTTCCGCACTCTGCCGCCTGGCTTTCCGCTACCCTGACCGTGCTCAAACACAGCCAGAAGCCCATTCCGCCCCTGCATTCCAAGGTCAATCGCGGCCGTGGATCGAAGCGGAATCATACCACATCGATCGCCAACAGCCCCCGTGCAGCACGTCCCCTTTCTCGAGGGACAACCCAAACAGATCTTCGCGATCCCCCAGCCCCGCCCCATCTCTGACAGCCGTCCTCTTCCACAACGAGCCGCACAAGTAGGGCAGCCCCCAGGCATTCCCACAACGTGTCCGTGAGGGTAAGAAAACCCCCTAAGATTTTCTCTCACTCCAAGTGAAGAGCCCCAACAACTCCCCAGAGAAACCCTTGGTACAAAGTTCTGTTTTTCCTTATCCTTGCACCTTTTCCCTTGGCTGCAGCGAACTGAGATGGGTACGGTCTGCGAGGGCCTCGTCGATGCAACCATCCCCGATGAAGTCCCGAAACAACAAGGGCTGGCAGGGCTCGGCTCTTGGTACCTGCGGTCACGGCTGGTCAACTCCGGTGTTGTCTTGCGGCAACGTAGCGGCCAAGGAGTGATCGCTGGCCGGGGTCTGCCGCTCTCGCCAAAAGAATTCCCAATCCGCTGTGTTGGAGGGGTGATGGCAGACATTCGCCACCATGACGTGGCTGGTCGACCGCTCGTGGCAGGTGCAGAGCACTTCCGTCGCACAAGGCGCGAGTTGCTGCTGCGGTTCCGATCCGCGCCGCAGTTCCTCGAATGTGCTGGGCCACAGCAACCGGCGGCCGCTGCTATCCCAACACGGACCGAATCATTCCGTGGTGGGGCCACTCGATCAGCCCCCACCTCCGGCTCGTCCCGCGGCTTGCTCACGTCGTGCAGCAGCCTCAAAAACTCGGACTCATCATTCCCGGCAAGCCCCGTCCGCACTGGCCGGACTGTGTGGTTCATCGAAACACCTTCACGAAGCACTTCGCGGAGCAACTGCAGGCACGTGGAATGCAACAGCCAGCTGTTTCCACGAGCCTGGAGGCGGTTTCCCATCGCCGCCCCACCAACAGAATGCAGCCCCTCCCAACTCGCTTTCTGTCCGAATATGCTCCCACCCCCATACGTCTCAGTCAAGGTGATTCGGACTCGGAGCCATCCATTTTGTGAATTCGGCATGAATTCCGGGCCACCCCGAGATGGTAATCGGGGCCACTGCGGAGCACTCGACGCCACCCTTGCATACAGCGCGAGTCGTGGCGGTCCCCCCCCTCACGCAGCCGCACGCGACGACCCGCTCCAGTC
>JBKCTR010000456.1:0-10119 GCA_046318755.1 Planctomycetaceae bacterium | reverse complement strand
TCGGAGAGCGATTGCCGAGGTGCCGGTGTGAGAGTCTGCCGGGGTTGCATCGGGGCAAGCGAAGCGATATTCCAAGAGTTCCGCGAGTTTTTCGCCTGAAAACCGGAAGAAAACCTGCTGTGTTCGATTGGTTGAGGGCTGCTGTTTCCGAAGCTTCCATCTGGGGAGCGGGGTTTTGCCAGGGCGAATCCCCGGGCATTGGCCTGTGTGTTCGCTTCCACGATTTGTCCTCTTGAGAACCTGACCAGCATGAGCCAGACCCCTGTTCCTCTCCCGGCCGGTTTCAAAGCGGCCGGTCTGCACTGCGGTGTCAAGAAAGATGCGACACTGTTTGATCTGTCGCTGTTCGTCTCGGAATCACCAGCCACCGCGGCTGGAGTCTTTACGACCAACCTGGTGCATGGTGCCCCGGTCAAGGTGTCCCGTCGTCGCGTTCCCCGGGCCACCGCCCGTGCGGTGGTGATCAATTCGGGTAATTCCAACGCCTGCACGGGCGACCGCGGGATTACAGATGCCGAGTGGATGACTGACGAGGTCGCCCGCCAACTGGGCTGTGTGGCCGACGATGTGCTGGTCTGCTCGACCGGGGTGATTGGAAGGTTCCTCCCCCGAGACAAGCTGGCGGGGGGAATTCCCCGGGTCGTGTCGGCGTTGTCGTCGAGTGATGCGGCGTTGCTGGAAGCCGCCCGTGGCATCATGACGACCGACACGTTCCCGAAGCAGTCGACCCGCGTCGGAAGACTCGGCGGGCAGGCCGTCCGCATCAGTGGTGTGGCCAAGGGAGCGGCGATGATTGCCCCGAACATGGGGACGATGCTTTCGGTGATTCTGACCGATGCCCGACTGACTCCCACTGAGGCGGACGCCGCTCTGCGTCATGCCGTCGACCGCAGTTTCAACTGCATCAGCGTCGAGGGGCATATGAGCACAAGCGACACGGTGATTCTGTTGGCCAATGGCGCGGCGGGTGTCGGACCGACCAACCCCGCGGACTGGCAGGCGTTCCAGGCTTGGCTCGATGGGGT
Source organism: Planctomycetaceae bacterium (assembly GCA_046318755.1). GTDB lineage: Bacteria > Planctomycetota > Planctomycetia > Planctomycetales > Planctomycetaceae > UBA10511. Next base: position 9,094 of record JBKCTR010000456.1, on the reverse strand, counting down.
GGCCGCCGATCTGGCCCAACAGATCATCCGGGATGCCGAGGGGGCCGATCACGAGATCGAGATCACGGTGCGCGGTTTGAAATCGCGTGCGGACGCGTTCCGGATCGCCAAGTCGGTCGCCGATTCTCCCCTGGTCAAGACAGCCATCACGGGGGCCGATCCCAATTGGGGAAGAATTGTGTCCGCGGTCGGCTACGCCGGTGTGCCGCTCTCTGAGTCGGATATCACTCTGCATCTCAACGGACTGTTGCTCTACAAAAGCGGGGTCCCTCAGCCATTTGATGCCGCCACGGTCTCCCGGGGCATTCGCGAGAATCGCCGCGTGTTGATCGATCTCGATTTCCCATTGGGGAATGAATCGGTCAAGTTCTGGACCTGTGACCTGACCGCCGAGTACGTTCGGCTGAATGCTGACTACACCACCTGAGAGCCGTTCGGCCGGCGGTCAACCCAGCGGCCTGACAGTCCCCAGCCGGTACGGGGTTGGATCAGGGCAAGCCCGTTTGTTGGAGCAGGATCGTCCCGGGAAGTCGCCGGCTCGAACCGCCGATGGCGGGTGGACCCCACGTCCCTTGGCGAATCTCGACTCTTTTGGTTTCCCCCTGACAGAGACTGCACCATGCGCTGGCTGCTGGTTGGCCTGTTAATGATTTCCACGGGGCCGGCCCTGGCCTCCGGTCCGGAAGCTGATCTGCCCAACGTCGGGAAGTGCGACTTCGATTCCCTGCCCGACCGTGCCGCCCCCCACTGGAATCTCGACAACCTCGAATACCCCGCAGCCTCGATTGTGGTGGAGGATCTGGGAAACGACAACCACGGGATTCGTGTGGGGCGTGCTGACGGAACGGAGGCTGGCCGGTACACCATCACCCTGCGGTCCAGCACGCATGACTTCGATCCCTCGACGCCGGGGCGAAGGAACACCGTGACCGTCCGGTTGGCCGCCCAATACGACGGGACTGTGATGCTGTCAACCTCCATTCCCGGAGCCGGCATGTTGGTCGATCTGGGGGCCGGGAAGTGCACTCTGAGACAGCGTGTCGGTGGTGCCGACCAGGTGGTCGACCAGACGGAACGAGTGCAAGCCCAGGTCCCCGGTTGGCAGGCGGCCGACCTGCACGACTACACCCTCGAATGGATTCCCGGGGTGCAGCCCGGCCAACTTCCCTGTCGGTTCCTGGTGGATGGACGTCTGGTCGCCGAGTTCCAGGGACATCCCCGCCCCGCCGAGTTCGATTCCACCCTGGAGATCAGTTTTGAAAATGGCCGGGGGACCGGCTTGATCGACCGGGTGGAGTGGTCCCTCAATGGAGGAGAGGCGAAGCCGGGGTCGACCTATGTGGTCGAACGGGGAGTGCGGCAACTGTTTCTCGACCGCGTGGGGATTGAGACGATGGAGGGGCTGAAGACCACGGTGCATCAGCCCATTCGGCATCCTGGCAATCCGGTCTTGCGCGGAGAGCATCCCTGGGAGGCCAGCGCCTCGGTGTACGGAACCATGTTGTACGATCGGGACCGGCAACAATTCCGGCTCTGGTATCTCTGCGTGCCGGCGGCACCGTCCGGGGGACGCAAGTGGCTGGAGGTGGGGGGCTATCGACGGGTGCCGCACTGCACTCTGCTGGCCTATGCCGAGTCGCCCGATGCCATCCATTGGACCAAGCCGGTTCTCAATCAGGTGAGCTTTGAAGGGTCGCGCGACAACAACCTGATTGACATCGGGATCGACAATCCCGAAGGGGTGGGTGTGCTGCATGACCCGGATGACCCCGACCCCCAGCGACGCTACAAGGCGTTCTTTTGGGATCGCCGCCTGCCCCCTCCAGACGACGACACCGGTGTCCCCGAGTCGTTGAAACAAACACCGACGGAGCCTGCCGGGTTGTCGGAGGTCCAGCGGTCCGGTGGAATGTGGGTGGCGTTTTCGGCCGATGGATTGAAGTGGAAGACGGTCGGGCCCGTGTTGTCCCAGGCCAGCGATACGTCTCACTCGATTCTGCACGACCCCCGTCGTCGGGTCTACCTGGGATATGGACGGATGGGTTTTGGTCGGACGGTGGCCCTCACGGAAAGTGCTGATGCGCAGCAGTGGTCCGCACCCCGTCGGGTGCTGGCGTGCGATCAGGACGATGGTCCACAAGGGCAGATCTACGGCATGCCGGTGGACCGGTATGAACAGCTCTTCCTGGGGATGTTCTGGATGTACCGCGAGGGGACGGATGCCAGAATCGACACGCAGTTGGCGGTGAGTCGTGATGGTCGCCGCTGGCGCCGTGTCGCCGATCGCCAGACCTTTCTGGCAAATGGCCCGGAAGGGGCGTGGGATGACGGCATGTCGCGGGCGGGGCGGGGGATCAACGTGGTCGGGGACACCATCTATCTGCATTACTCGATGGTGAATGGCCCCCACCGCAGTGCGAAGTTTCCCCAGGTCGAACGACGATTTCCTGGAGCGGTGGGCTTGGTCACTCTGCGCCGAGATGGATTCGTTTCACTCGACGCAGGGAAGCAATTGGGCTTCCTTTTGACCAGGCCCTTCCCCTGGCCTGGGGGGCAGTTGCATTTGAACTACAACAGTCCCCGCGAAGCGCTCATCGTGGCGGTCCTGAATGACGAAGGGGATGTGATCACACGGGGGACCGCGCCGGCCGGGGATCGGCTGCGGGAGCCGGTGGGGCCTTTGGATGGAATCGCCGAGATTCCCGTGGGAACACCGGTGCGTCTGCAGTTCTCGCTGTGGGAAGCCGAGTTGTATTCGTGGTGGTTGGAGTAGCGCCGCGACGGGTGCGGCTGAGTGTGGTTGAGATCGCCCGCGGGGCGGTCCCCTGTGTGGGATTCTGTTGTCTGACGGTGTGTTTCATGCCTGCCCTGTTGCCTGCTCCCAAACCGCTGGACCTGCTGGTGGTGGCCCCCCATCCCGATGATGCCGAGATTGGTGCAGGAGGGGCCCTGCTGGCGGCGAAAGCCCGGGGCCAAACGACCGGTGTGATCGAGCTGACCAGTGGTGAGCCAACACCGCATGGCAGTCTGGAAATCCGGGCCCGGGAGACCGTTGCCGCGACCGAAGTGCTGAAACTCGACTGGCGGGGCAATCTCGATCTGCCCAACCGCTCGCTGGAGCACACGCTGGAGGCCCGCCGGATGTTGGCCGGGGTGTTTCGGCAACTGCGCCCGCGGTTGATTTTGGCCCCGTATTGGGAAGATGCCCATCCCGATCATCTGGCTGCGATCAGCCTGGTCGAGGCGGCGCGATTCTGGTCCAAGCTCAGCCGCAGTGACATTCCGGGCGAGCCGTACCATCCCCCGCGAATTCTGCACTACTTCAGCATCCATCTGCGGATCCATCCGCAGCCCGCCTTCGTGTTGGATATCAGCCAGCACTTGCCACAGAAGATGGCCGCGATTGCCTGTTACGAAAGCCAGTTCATCACCGGCCGCAAACAGGATCCACCCACCATCCTCGACGACATCCGGGATCGGGCGCGGTATTGGGGCTGGAGCATCGGCCGGCCTTACGGCGAACCGTACGCGAGTCGCGAACCGATCGGCCTCACGGAATTGAACGTGTTGTGACGTGCTGCGGCGGCGATGAACCACCGGTTCACGAAAGCGAGTGTCTCAACGGACGAAGCGGAAAGAGCCCCGATTCTCCTTGGCAATCCGCTCAAGGGTGTTCGCCCCGTCTTCATTTTCGAAGGCGATGGTATGGATGGTGGTCCGGACGTTGTTGTCTTGGATGATCTTGCGGACCTGTTCGGGGTCGTCAACCTCGCCATCGGTCAGCAGGAAGATCACGTCCGGCTTCAGGTCCAGGGCGGCCCGCAGAGACATGATGGGGTTGGTCAGTCCCCCGGGCTCACGGGCACGAATCCACCGGACGGATTTTTTCTTGTTGGAGGAATTGGCCTTGATGAGACTCGTGGCGGGTTTCGGAAAAAACAGGGGGAAAGTCTGATCACTGAAAAAGAACACATGAAATGACTGTTCGGGATTCAGCTTTTCGATCGACGAAATCAGCTCTCGGCGGGCGCGTTCAAACCGGGCCCCATACATGCTGCCCGACATGTCGACGATGTAGACAAAGGTCTTGCCAGCCCCCTGGCTGCCGAAAAACGCGGCCCCCAGCCCCGGGTCGGCGACCCCTCCCGACTCCTCGCCCGTCCCTTCGCCCGTTCCTTTGCCAGCTCCTCCCAGCAGGTCGGAAATCTCGCCTCCAAACTCGCCGTCCCCTCCCGAATTCGTCAGGGTCGAGATCGAGGAGACCTGGTTTTCGGGGGTCGCAATCTCGAGCTGGGCTTCGATGCCGATTGTTTCGAACGGTGCCGCCTGCTCGTGGTCGCCAAACATCGCCTGGATGCCCAGTCCGCGGGAATCCAACTCCTGATGCACCACCCACGCTCCCACAATCAGCAGTGCCACGGCGTGGAGGGCGATCGAAACCCCCCAGCCCGGATTCTGGCGGGCCCACTTCCAGGCCCGACCGAATGTGACGGTGATTTGTTCTCGGAGAGGAGTGGGGGGTAACTCTTCGGCTTCCTGTGGCACAGCCCGCGGCCGACCCGCCAGGCCCGCCCGTGCGGCGGGGACCGCGGCAGGATTCGTGGGCAGCGAAGGAGGACGTGAAGACATGCCAAACTCGGAACAGGGTGACGCAGTGGGAAAATCAGTGTCCCACGCTTCCAGTGTGCGCGATTCGTCTTGGAATAACAAACCTGTTGAGATGTTTAGGTGGTGAGGTGGTCGGGATGCGACTTGGGGTCATGGCTGTTGCTGAAATTCAGACAAGACGGCGGTCACTTCGGCGGGGGGAACCCCGTCGACGAGTTCCACATGACCGAGCCGGCTCGGCAGCACAAAGCGCAGCTTGCCCCCCACGGTCTTTTTGTCGAGTTGCATGCGGGCCAGCAGGCTGTCGATTGGCAATGCTTTGGGATGGGGAAGCCGAACTGGCAGTGCGAGTTGTTTCAGCAGTTGTTCCTGGCGTGCGGTCAAAGCGGCCGGAATGCGTCCCAGGCGATCGGCGAGCCGGCTGGCATAGACCATGCCAATCGCGACCGCCTCGCCATGCAGCAATTCCCCATAGCCGCACAGGGCCTCGAACGCATGGGCGAACGTGTGGCCGTAGTTCAACACGGCCCGCAGGCCGGTCCGCTCGAATTCGTCGTGTTCCACCACGTCAGCCTTGAGGCGGCAACTGCGGGCAACCACGTGTCTGAGCACCTCGGGAACCCGACGATTGAGTTCGGCCACGTGGGATTCCAGGTACTCAAAGAAGGGTGCGTCGAGAATGACGCCATATTTCACCACCTCGGCGAGTCCCGCCCGGTATTCCCGATCGGGAAGCGTCTCGAGCAGGGAGGTGTCGATCAGGACCCCCAAGGGTTGGTAAAAGGCCCCGATCATGTTCTTGGCCCGGGAATGATTGACCCCCACCTTGCCACCGACGGAGCTGTCCACCTGCGACAACAGGGTGGTGGGCATCTGGACGAAGGGGATCCCGCGGGCGTAAGTCGCCGCGACAAATCCGGCGAGATCGCCGATCACCCCGCCCCCCACCGCGACCACCAGTGTATGCCGGTCGGCCTGCAGGTCGATCAGCCGGTCGTACAGGCGGTTGGCTTGTTCAAGAGACTTGGTGGTCTCACCGGCGGGCAGAGCTTCGACCTCACAACGCCAGCCAGCCTCCCTCAGCGATTGGGCCACTTGAGTGGCGTGCGTGTCGCGGACATTGACGTCGGTCACAACCAATGCCAGCCGGCTGCCCAATTTGGCCCTGCGGGTCGTGCACCACCCTTCGATCACCTGAGCCGCCCGGGAGAGGAATCCACTGGCGACAACAATGTCGTAGCTGCGGTCCGCCAGGTTGACGTGGACGAGCTGGTTGTCGGTCGATGGGTTGGTGGTCGTCAGGTTCACAGGAGGTCGATGAGAACGAGGGAGAGGCCGCAGGCACTCTTGGGGAAGCACTGGTCCCAGATTGTGCCATCTTTCCTGCATCGCAGGGAATGGACCGTGGAGGTACAGCAATTGGACAGGCGAAAGAAGACTCCGAACCCCAGACTTTTGAAGCGACCACGGGCAAATTTCCCGAGTGGTGGAGTGCGGTGCACGAACCGGGGGGGCTACGTTCGGAGGCGAAACCGGGGATGGCCCGGGACGTGCTCCTGAACCGCAGAGCCTCGCAATTCGATGGCCCCGTCAGCTCCCCAAGACCAGGTTCTGGATGGGGTGGGTTTGTGTGGTGATGGGAGCCACCGTCTGCTGGGGGGGAGAACTTACGCCAGAAGTTGCGGGCACACCTTCCCGGCCACATCGGTCAGGCGGTAGTCGCGTCCCTGGAAGCGGAAGGTCAGCCGGAGGTGGTCGAGACCCAGCAGGTGCAGAATCGTGGCCTGCAGATCGTGCACGTGGACTTTGTCCTTCACCACGTAGTAGCCGATCTCGTCGGTCTCTCCCACGGTCACTCCCGGTTTTGCTCCCCCACCGGCCAGCCACATGGTGTAGCCGTCAATATGGTGGTCGCGGCCCAGCATGTCACGTGGTTCTCCCTGGGGGGTTCGGCCGAATTCGCCACCCCAGACGACCAGTGTGTCTTCGAGCAGCCCGCGCTGTTTCAGGTCGCGGAGCAGGGCGGCGCAGGGCTGGTCGACCTCGAGGCAGCGTTCTTCGAGAGATTTCCCCAACTCGGTTCCCACATTCCCGTGATGGTCCCAATCGGTGTGATAGAGCTGGACAAACCGCACACCCCGTTCCACGAGGCGACGGGCCAGCAGGCAGTTGTTCGCGAACGAGCTTTTGCCGGGTTTGGCTCCGTACATCTCGAGTGTGGCCTGGGTCTCCCCCTGAATGTTCATCAGGTCGGGGGCGCTGGTTTGCATGCGGTAGGCCATTTCATAGGCCGCAATGCGGGTGGCAATCTCCGGATCTCCGGTCTCCGCCAACCGGGATCGGTTCAGATCATTCACGGCATCGACAAACTGTTTCTGGCGGACCGGGTCGATTCCTTTGGGGTTCGCGAGATTCAGGATCGGCTCGGCCCCCGATCGGAATGGAACACCCTGGTAGGTCGTGGGCAGGAATCCACTGGCCCACAGCGGGGCTCCGCCGCGGGGGCCCCGGGGGCCCGATTGCAGCACGACAAATCCGGGCAGGTCGGTGGATTCACTGCCGATGCCATAGGTGACCCACGCCCCCATACTGGGGCGCCCCATGAACTGCGGCGATCCCGTGTTGACGAAGAGCTTGGCAGGGCCGTGATTGAAGACATCGGTCGCCATGCCACGGACGATACACAGGTCATCGGCCACGGTGGCCAGGTGCGGGAGCAACTCACTGAGTTCAGCCCCCGACTGCCCATGCCTGGCGAACTTGCGACGGCCCCCCAGCAGCTTGGCGTCTTGCTTGATGAACGCGAACCGTTTGTTTTTGACGTAGGATTCGGGAATGACCTGCCCATCCAATTCCTGAAGCTTGGGCTTGGGGTCGAACAATTCCAGCTGGCTGGGCCCCCCCGCCATGAACAGGAAGATCACCCGTTTCGCCTTGGCAGGGAAGTGCCCGTCGCGGGGGGAGAAGGGATTGGTGCGGCGTTCATCCGAACCGGCGGCACCCAGGAGCTGGTCGTTGAACAGCAGCGATCCCAAGGCTGCGGTTCCCACCCCCACCCCGCAGTCGCGGAAGAAGTGACGCCTGGTCTGCTCACGCAACATCAGTTGCTCCCCCGCATTCCATGTGGACGGGGTGGGCTGACTCGGGGAGGGAGATCCAGGCATGATGCGATCCGCGGACTGCAAAACGGGGACGACGGAGAGGGGGCCGGTTCCGGGAAGCGACCACTATTCCCGGGTGATGAACTCATCCAGGTTGATCAACACCCGTGCGAGCGAGGTCCATGAGGCGAACTCAGTCGCGGGAACGTCCACTGCGAACTCAGGGGAGGTCAGTTGTTGGGCCTGTTCAGGTTGTTCAGTGAAACTTTGGCGTTGTTGGGTCAGCAGATCGCTCAATCTCTGCAGCTCGCTCGGTCCTGGCTCGCGTGCCAGGCAGAGCCGGAACAGTTGACGCAGACGGCTCGAATCGTCGGTCGGACCATCGGTCAGCACCCGCTTGGCCAGTCCCTGTGCAAACTCCACAAACTGCTGGTCATTCGCCAGTGTCAGCGACTGGAGTGGGGTGTTGGAGCGATTGCGGCGAGTGCAGGTGACGTTGGCGTCGGGAAAGTCAAACACCGCCATGGCGGGATACAGACTGGACCGCCAGAGATAGGTGTACATTCCCCGTCGGTAACGATCGGGCCCGGTCGCCGTGTTCCAGGGCTTCTTGTCTTGTGTGAACTCAAACACCCCCTCGGGTTGGGGAGGGTTCACGCTGGGTCCGCCGATTTTGCGCGACAACAAGCCACTGGCGACCAGGGCGCTGTCCCGAATTGCCTCGGCTTCCAGCCGCAATCGATTCTGCCGGGCGTAGAGCTTGTTCGCAGGGTCGACTTCGGCCAGTTCTGGACGCCAATGGGACGATTGCCGGTAGGTGGCGGTGGTCACCAGCAGCTTCAGCATCCGCTTGAGGCTCCAGGGAACTTCGGGTGCCAGGGCGCCATTGGGGCCTGGGCTGGCGGTTGACTGTGTGGGCTGCATGAACTCGGCTGCCAGCCAGTCGAGAAGTTCGGCATGGGTGGGGGGTGACCCCTGGGTGCCAAAGTCGTTCTCCGTTTCGACGATTCCGCGACCGAACAGCTTTTGCCAGACCCGATTGATGGTGACCCGGGGGGTCAGTGGATTGCGGGTATCGACCAGCCAACGTGCCAGATCCAAGCGGTTCGGATGATCGGTCTCCAGGGCCAGGGGGGGCAGGGCCGCCGGTATGCCCGGGCGCACTTCGGCTCCATGTCTCAGGAAGTCTCCCCGAATGTGGATATGCGTTGGCCGCGGTTGGGACCGTTCCTGCATCACGAGCGTGGTGACGAACTGGGGGATCTGTCCCGTGAGATTCACAATCTCGGCCAGTTCCGGGAATTTCTGTTGGGCTTCGGGCAGTTTGCGGTAGTGATTCGCCAAATCCTTCTTGTTCTGCTCGCTGCGCATGACGGGAGACAGAT
>JBKCTR010000455.1:0-14683 GCA_046318755.1 Planctomycetaceae bacterium | reverse complement strand
GATCAGGGCATCCTGCCGGGTGGAGGGCTCGAACTTCCAGAGCAGGATGTCGTCCTGCTCGACAATGACGGAACCCTGCGTGCCGGGGATTTCCGTCTTCGTGAGCAACCCGGGGACCGCACTGGTCGTGGCCTCGATGACCCCCAGCGCGCCGTTCTTGAACCGCAGCGTGGCGACGCCGGTGTCTTCGACTTCGATCCGCTCGTGAGCAAGGGTCCCCACGAAGCCATTGACCTCGGCGACCTCGCCCACCAGCCACTGCAGCAGGTCGACGTTGTGAATGGCCTGATTCATATAGGCCCCGCCCCCGTCCAGCTGCCAGGTGCCCCGCCAGCCACCGTTGTCGTAGTACGCCTGCGACCGCCACCACTTCACATACGTGTCGCAGAGGGTCAGGCGACCGAACTTCCCGGCGTCGATGGCGTGCTTGAGCGCGAGATTCGCCGGGCTGAACCGGGAGGGGAAGATCGTGCACAACTGCACTTGTCCCTTGCGGCACGCGGCGATCAGGCGGTCGCAGCGGTCGAGGGTAATTTCAAGCGGCTTCTCGACCACCACATGCTTGCCCGCCCGCGCCGCCTCGAGCGCTGGCTCGAGGTGTGCGCCACTGGGCGTGCAGATGTTGACGATGTCGAGCCCGGGATGCTTCAGAAACTGGGTGTAATCGCTGTAGACCTGGCAGCGGGGAGCCAGTTCCACAATGCGTTTGGCGTTCTCGGGGTTGGTGGAGTACGCCGCCGCAAGGTGGGCCCCCTTGAGGTCGGCAATTGCCCGTGCGTGGAACTGGGCAATCATGCCACAGCCAACAATTCCAAAACCCAGCTTGGCCATGCGGTCGGTCCAGCGTGAATCAACAGGTCGGGAGGAGAACGACGGGCAGCGTGAAGCCACGTGCCGTCTGGCGGCGATTATTCAAGAGTGGCGGGAAGACGGCAAGGATGGCTCCCCCACACCATCCCACCAGCCGCGTCGCCACCGTACTGTCAATGCCATTCCGCCGTCGCCCTGCGGCTGTCATCACCCCATCATCCCCGCACCCCCGCATCCCCGCACAAAGCCAGATCGCCCCCAATTGCATCTTGGGAGGGGGGTGCTAGCATGATTCGGTCTCTGTCGTCCCTGGGGTGTCCGAATGCCCGCCCGTTTTGACCGTGCCACTGCCCGTCTGGCCCTCGAAGTCTGCCGATGGACCAATTGCACCGCCGCCGGTGCCAAAGAGGCGGCCAACGTGGCCGAGGCTGAAGCCCAGATCGAAACCCGCGGCCATCCCTTGCGTCGCCCTCTGCCGATCCGTGGAATCGGACTGCACGCCCTCACGTCATCCGCCTCCATCGTGCCCGAAGCCGACCGCAACATCGTGGCCTTCAGTGGCACCTTGACCGAGTTCCGCCTGCCATCGAATTGGGGTCTCTCCGATCTGGTGACGCTGTTTCAGTCGTTGGCCGACTGGGTGCAGAATGGCCGGGCGGCCCCGGTGCCATTTCGGCTCTCGGCCGAGGACCTCGGGCTGTGGCGGACCGCCGACCTGCCATGCACCGTGCACGGAGGGTTTCTCGACGAGCTGAAGGCGGTGCTGCGTCCCGTCATCGATCAACTGCAGAGACTGGGAGGGGCCGGAAAGCCATTGCTGTTGACAGGGCACAGCCAGGGGGGGGCGGTGGCCGCGTTGGCCACCCTGGCCCTGGCGCAAGCGGGATTTGAGGTCGAGGCGACCTACACATTTGCCGCGCCGCGAGCCGGGGGGGCCGAGTTCGTCGATCTCGTGCAGTCGCCGGTGTTCCGGTTTGAATATGGCGTCGACCTGGTCCCGTGGCTTCCCCCGGCCGCCCTGAAAAGCACGCTGGAGAAAAAGCTGTCCGAGAGTGCCGGGATGAAGTGGTTGCTGCTGCGGGGGACAATCCAAAAGGTGCTCGACGCCCTGGGGGACGCCGAGTATCTGGGGCTGGGAGATCTCTACTACGGAACTCCCGAAGATCGCCGTCTTTGGGTGGCCCTGAATCGGGAACACGAGCGGGCGTTGGAACCACAACGGTTGAAGCGCGTGACACAGCGGACGGAAGAGTGGGGTTCGCACCATCGGCTGGGAACACCGCGGGGTGAAGCCCTCGGCGGTTACGAGGCGTTGGCTTCACCCCCTCCCGAAGGGTGGCCTGAAGCACACCCCAGCGCCGCCAGATTGCCCATGGGGACCGAAACAGGGCGACTGCCCGGAGTCGACCGTGACGGGAGGTCGGACTTCAGTTTGTGATCAGAGCGGCAAGGAACGTTTCTCGAAAGGAGCGTGGGAGATGACGCGTGTGGCAGTGTGGGGAGTGGCGTTGATGACATTGGGAATCGCGGCGATACCGGCCCGGGGAGATGACGCCCGGGACGCGTTTCAGACGCGGGTGTTCGAACATCAAGGGAACGCATTGCCCTATCGGATCCTGTTCCCCGAGGGCTTCCAGCGCGACAAAAAGTACCCGCTGGTGATTTTTCTGCACGGGGCGGGAGAGCGGGGAACCGACAACTCGGCCCAGTTGGTCCACGGGATGAACGACTTCGCCCGGCCCGAAAACCGCGCGAAGTATCCCTGTTTTGTGATTGCGCCGCAGTGTCCTCAAGAGCGGCGGTGGGTGGAGGTCGACTGGGGGGCGGCCAAGCACACGATGCCCGAAACGCCGTCGATCCCTCTGGGGGCGACCATCGCCCTGCTCGACACCCTACAGAAGGAACTGCCGGTGGATGCCGATCGCGTTTACGTGACCGGACTCTCCATGGGCGGGTATGGAACGTGGGACCTGGCACAGCGGTTCCCGGCCCGGTTCGCGGCAATTGCCCCCATCTGCGGCGGGGGGGACGAGCTGCAGGCACCGCAGTTGAAGTTGCTGCCGATCTGGGCGTTCCATGGCGACCAAGACACCGCCGTGAAGCCCGAACGGTCGCGCAACATGATCGCGGCGATCAAGTCAGCCGGGGGGCAGCCGAAATACACCGAATACCCGGGAGTGGCCCACAACTCGTGGAGCCAGACCTACGCCGATCCGAAGTTCTTCGAATGGTTGTTCGCCCAAAAACGCGCCGCGAAACCGTAACCCCACAGATACGGCCGCAGGGTGCTCAATCGAACGCTGCCCCCATCTCTGGGACCACTCTCTGGGACCACCCGTCCCAAGATTCCCCGTTGGTCAGCGTATCGACCTCAGATGTGCCATCAGTTCACCGCCGCCCCCTGCAGATCCCCTTCACTCCAAGGAGGGGTCTGCCGGATGGCGGTCAGCACCTCTTCGGGATGGTCGACCACCTGCCACAGTTTGAGGTGCCGGGGCGACATGAACTTCTCGGCCACGCAATAGTCCATCAGCTCTTGGAAGCGGTCGAAAAAGCGGCGGGTGTTCACGAGGATAATCGGCTTCAGAAAGATCCCCAGCCGCTTGAGGGTGATCGCTTCCAGCAATTCCTCGAAGGTCCCCGTCCCGCCGGGCAAGGCCACCACGGCATCGGACCGTTCCAGCATCATCCGTTTCCGACCGTGCATGTCGTCAACGACATGCAGTTCATTCACCCCGGTGTGTCCCCATTCGATCTCGGCCATGAAATTGGGAATGACCCCCACCACGTAGCCTCCCTCGGCGAGGGCACCGTCGGCCAACTGCCCCATCGAACCGACGCGGCCGCCGCCGTAGACGATGGTGATCTTTTCCCGGGCCAGGCATTCACCCAGGCGACGGGCCGACTGCTGGAATTCGGGATCGGTCTTGTTGCTTGAGGCACAATAGACGGCGATGCGTTGGACACTCATCATAACCCCGCGCTCCGCCGAGGTGCGGCGGTCCGACTGAAGGAACATTCCCGAGAGATTGAACGGACAGGGCCGAGAGGTGAATCCGACGGGAGGCGCGAGCAGCAACGTGACGGTCGCGCCTCCCTCCCCTCGGGGCGACACTAGACTTCGTAGACCTTGCCCCGCTCGGGAATGATGGGGTCTTCGTCACAGAAGTCTTTCAGCACCTGCGAGAGCCCCTGCAGCGATTCAGGCTCACCATGCACGCAGAACGCCTGGCCAATGCCGGTCGTCTGGGCCATGTGCTCGTACCACCAGCGCAGATCATTCACATCGGCGTGGGCCGAAAGCCCCTCGAGCACCTCGACGTTGGCCCGCAGGCTGTACTCGCGGTCGTAGATCTTCACGTAGGGCTGCTTATCGCGGATCCGCCGGCCGAGGGTATGCTCGGCCTGGAAGCCCATGATGGCGACGGTGTTGGCAGGGTTCTCGACGCTGTGCTTGAGGTGGTGCAGCACGCGCCCGCTTTCGCACATGCCGCTGGCGGCGATGATCAGCATCGGTCCCTTGCGGTGGTTGAGGGCCATGCTGTCTTCCGCCCGGGTGATGTAGGTCAGCCCGGGAAAGTCAAACGGGTCGCGGTCAGTCTTCAGGGTGTGCTGCACCTCGTCGTCGAACACCTCGCGGTGTTCGCGGAACACTTTGGTGATCCGGCTCGACAGCGGGCTGTCGACGAACACCGGGATCTGCGGAATCTGTTTCGTATTCGTCAGTTCGTTGAGGAAGTAGACCAACTGCTGGGTCCGGCCCAGGCTGAAGGCGGGAATGATGATCCGGCTTTGCTGCGACGCCGCCTTACGGATCAGACGGACGAGGTCGTCCTTGATGTCTTCTGGAGGAGGATGGACGCGGTTGCCGTAGGTCGACTCGGTGATCAGAATGTCGCACCCATTGACCAGAGTGGGATCCCGCAGCAGGGGCATGCCGCGCCGGCCGAGGTCGCCGGTGAATACCACCCGGCGGATCTCCCCCAGTTCCTGGAACTCCAATTCCACGCTGGCCGAGCCCAGAATATGCCCCGCCTCGCGGAACCGGATGCGCAGCTCCGGAAAGATCTGCCGCCATTCGTCATAGGGGACCGACTCGAGCTGGCGTTCGACCTGGGTCACCTCTTTGTGCGTGTAGAGTGGCTCGATGCGGGGCTCTCCCTTCGCACGCTTCTTGTTGAGGTGGGCGGCATCTTCTTCCTGAATGCGGGCACTGTCGTCGAGCATCACCGCCGCGATGTCGGCGGTGGCCGCCGTGCAGAAGATGGGTCCCTTGTACCCCTCGCCCACCAGGCTGGGGAGGTTGCCGCAGTGGTCGACATGGGCGTGAGACAAGATCACGGCATCCAGCATGCCTGGCTTGTGCAGGAACTGCTGGTTCTTCACCCGGGATTCCGACCGGCGTCCCTGGAACAGCCCGCAGTCGAGCAAGATCCGCAGCCGACCGCATTCGATCAGGTGTTGACTGCCCGTGACTTCGCCAGCCGCACCGCAAAACGTGATCTTCATGAGTGCCCTGAATCGGGGAAGACGTCCCGAGGAAGAATTCCCTCGTCATATTCAGAATAAGCCTGATCGATTCTGTGGGAAAGTCCGCAGGGTGACGAAGATGCCTCCCGGCCCTCCCCCCACCGGTCTTGCCCGGGCCGGGCGATTCGACGCGGCGATTGATTTTCCCGCCTGTTCCTTGGATCATCGCCCCGTTCCACGGTTGTTCCTCTCGTCGAATCGGGCATGCACACCAGCCTCCTCTGCGCGAATTGCGGACTTGCTCACGATCATCACCAGTTGCAAAACCTGTGCACCGCCTGCCAGCGGCCGCTGGTTGCCCGGTATGACCTGGCGCGATTGAAAGGCACATTCCGGCCCGACGCCGTCCGGCAGCGGGCCGATCGGTCTCTCTGGCGCTTCTGGGAGGTGCTGCCAGTCGACACCCCCGAGCAGGCGGTCTCGCTGGGAGAAGGAGGCACGCCGCTGCTCCCCTGTCTGCCGCGCGGGCCCTTCGCGCGGTTCCCCCGGCTGTCAATCAAGGATGAGTCATTCAACCCCACCGCCAGTTTCAAGGCCCGGGGTATGACGGCGGCCGTCACACGGGCGAAGGCCCTGGGAGTCTCGACCATCGCCCTCCCCTCCGCCGGAAACGCCGCCGGGGCCGCCGCCTATTACGCCGCCCGGGCCGGCATGCGCTGCATTCTCTTCATGCCCCAAGACACACCTCCCGCCAACATCATCGAGTCGGTCGTGGCGGGAGCCGAGGTGTACCTTGTGAATGGCCTGATCAGCGACTGTGGCAAGCTGGTCCGCCAGGGGTGCCAGCGATATGGCTGGTTTGACCTCTCAACCCTCAAAGAGCCCTTCCGCCTCGAGGGAAAAAAGACCATGGGGTACGAGCTGCCATTCGACATGGAAGCCCTGCGCCCAGAGAACGGCTTTCGACTGCCCGACTACATCTTTTACCCGGCGGGGGGGGGAACCGGCCTGGTGGGCATGTGGAAGGCGTTTGACGAAATGCAGCAGTTGGGCTGGATTGGTCCAGAACGCCCCAAGATGGTACTGGTGCAGGCCGCGGGCTGTGCCCCCATCGTCAAGGCATTTCGCGAACAGACCAAACATGCCGAGTTGTTCCCCAACGCCGCCACCGTCGCCAGTGGCCTGCGGGTCCCGGTGGCCGTGGGAGACTTCCTGATGCTGCAGGCCGTGCGCGACAGTGGCGGAACCGCCCTCACCGTGACCGATGCCGAGTTGATGGAAGGGGTCGGCGAGATCGCCCGGCACCAGGGAATTTACGCCTGTCCGGAAGGTGGGGCGGTCTGGAAGGCGGCCTGTCACCTGCACGCCGCCGGCTGGCTCCCCGCCGATGCCGAGATTGTGCTGTTCAACACGGGCAGCGGCCTCAAGTACAATCACCTCTCCGAGCCGCAGGGCCTGCCGGTGCTCGATCATACGGCGGCCAACGTACTCGACCTGGTGCGCGGCTGAGTGAGCACGGCTCAGAGTGCCAGTGCGAGCATGGCAAGTTGAGTGTGCCAGTTGCAACGAGCGCGGTTGCGTGCCGTCGGGTGACGTGGATCGGTGCGACGTAGACCGGTGGTTGTGCAAGCCGCGATGTGTGGATCGCGGGAAGGCACTTCCCAAACAAACAGCGACGGGAACCGAGATCATGACCAGCCACCCGCACGCCGGATGTTGCCCTGCCGATCACCCCCGGCTGCCCCGCCGGGGAGTGCTGCAGGTGGGGGGCCTGGGGCTAGTGGGGCTGGGAATGTCGGACCTGCTGAAACTGCGCACCGAGGCCGCTCCCAGCCCCCGCGGCAGGGCCAAATCGGTGGTGTTCATCTTCCAGTCGGGTGGGCCGTCTCAGCACGAGACGTTCGACCCGAAACCCGAGGCCCCGGTGGGAATTCGCGGGGAGTACTCCGTCACGCAAACGCAGTTGCCCGGGGTGAATTTCTGTGAGTATCTCCCCCGGCTCGCGGCCCGAGCCGATCGCTTTTCGATCGTACGCACATTGCATCACACCGCCGACCGGCAATTCCGGAATGAACACAACAGTTGTCACTACCTGCTGCTCACAGGCACCACCGAGTTGCCGGTGGGAGACACCAACGCCACCATCACCAATCCCCGCCCGGGTCGGGTGGAATGGCCCTCCATCGGCTCGCAGGTTGCCTACGCGGCCCCGGTGCAGGCGGGGGTCGGCTGGCCGGCGGTGGTTGAACTGCCCCGCGGCAACCTGATGAAATACCCGGGGCGCGGCACAGGACTGCTGGGGCCGCGCTACGACCGCTGGGGCGTCGACCTGGCACCGGTCTGCCGGGCCCCGGACGCCGCCGGTTCCTGTCCGAATTGCTTCAGCCACGATGATCCAAACGATCCCGCCCGCGCGGCGGGCCCAGGTCCCAAGGCCTGGTGGGACAACACCTCGTGCCGGGATGCGTCGTTCCACCTCCCTGCGCTGGTCGAGGGGGGCGTGGCCATTCCGCAGCTCGACAACCGGTTCGCCCTGCTGAGCCAATTGGATGGGTTGCGGCGGACCGTCGACCAGGCGGGGACGGCCGGGTTGCTCGACGGGTGGGACATCTACCGCCAGCAGGCCCTGCGGTTGCTGGTGGCCAGCCAGCCGGGGCGGCAGAACCCCTTCGACCTCTCCCAAGAGACCGACGCCGTCCGCGAGAGGTATGGCCGGGAGGAATGGGGACAGGGATTTTTAACCGCCCGCCGGTTGATCGAGGCGGGAGTGCGCATGGTGCAGATCAACCTGCGCGGGTGGGATACCCACCAAAACGCCTTCCGCGACCTGAAGGGCAAATTGCTGCCGTCGATCGACCGCTGTCTCAGCGGGTTTCTCGATGACCTCGAAGAACGGGGCCTCCTCGACGAGACCCTGGTGGTGATGTGCGGCGAAATGGGTCGCACACCCCGCATTTCCCCGATCGCCGCGGGAGGCAAGAACGCCAGTGGCGAGGTCTTCACCGACGGCCGGCATCACTGGGGCGATGTGGTCCCCTGCCTGCTGGCGGGCGGGGGGATCCGGCCCGGGCAAATTGTGGGGCAGACCGACCCCCAGGGGGGTGTGCCTGTGGGGGATGCCTGGACCCCGGCCGATCTCGCGGCCACCATCCTGCACCAGTTGGGGGTCGATCCCGCCACTGAGTTCCAAGACTCCGCCGGTCGGCCGTACCGGCTGTATCTCGGCCAGCCCATTCCCGACGTGGTCTGACCCTCGCGAGATCCCCTGGCCATGGCATTGCAGACACCGGACAATTCTCCCTCCCCCGACAAGACCGACGTGGTCGATCGCACCGTCTGGCTGGGAGCCGGGGTCGTCGTGGTGGGGGCCTGGATCTTCGTGCGTGTGGCCGACGTGGTCCAGGATCACGGCGGGCATCCACTCGATGAGGCGAGTTTGAAATGGTTCCGGCAGCCCGAAGACCTCGGGCAACTGCGCGGCCCCTGGTGGATGGGGGAGGTGATGAGGGACCTGACCGCGCTGGGCAGCCCGCTCATTCTGGGGCTGCTGACCGTCGTGACAATGGGCTACCTGGTGGTCAGCCGACGGCCGCATGCCGCGTGGTTGGTCACCCTTTCCGCGGTCGGAGGCGGCTGGCTCAACTTCGCTCTGAAGGAATGGTACGACCGGCCGCGTCCCGAGGTTGTGCCATCGTTGACGGTCGTCTCGGGACTGAGCTTTCCCAGCGGACACGCCCAGATTGCGACGATTGTCTTCTTGACGGTGGCCAGCGTCATGGCGCGGCTGGCAATCACCCCGGCCCGGCGGGTCTATATTCTGTCGACGGCCCTGCTGCTCTCCCTGTTCGTGGGCATCAGCCGGGTCGCGCTGGGAGTCCATTACCCGACCGACGTCCTGGCCGGTTGGATGGTGGGAGTGATCTGGTCACTGGTCCTCGCCGGACTGGTGCGTGGCCTGCAACGAGTCGGATGGATGGAATAATCCACACACGTCCCTCGTCACCCCCTTCGCGGGAGTTCTCAATCTTGCGATCCCAAATCGGGTCGTGAGTGTCGAGCAGTCACCGTGTGCCCCGCCCTTCATGCTTCCCTGGCGCCGCTGGACGATTCGGCAAGCCTCCCAGTGAGACGGCCGATCCCGGGAGTGCCCGGTGGACGTCGATGCCCCGGGCACGACGGTGCCCCGCTCCCATGCCTCCCGTCCAGACACCCCGACCTCGGTCAGGACTCGATCTGCCAGGTGGGGAGTTGATTGACCCCCGGCTCGACCGACAGCTTCCAGCCCGAGGTTTCAGGCTGAGAATAACGGGCCGGCAGGCGATTGGCACTCAGCACCGGTTTGCCGTCCTTCAACCCGGTTTTGTGCCACACGGCGGTGACGAGGTAGTCTCCCACAGGAGCGCCATCTCCCTCGGCGAACGTCGAGACGTCAAATGTACCATCGGCACGCACGGTGGCCCGGGGATGGGAGGTCATTCGCGGCGAGAGCGGATGGAAGACCACCAGCGCCCCTTCCGGATAGCCATCATTCAGCAGCAATCTGCCCGTCACGGGATGCACATCGCCCGCCGGGGGCTGCGACTGGCCCCGCAGGCCGGCCCACACGAGGGCCAACACTCCCGCGGTTCCCGCCAGCCACAGCAATGCCAGCGAGAACCAAGACAGACCCCCCGAGGGTTTGGTGGCTTGATCACCCGCAGACTCTTCCGCAGACGGTGCGACACGCGCCCCAGCTCCCGAACTGTCAACGCTCCCCCCCACCTCCTCCGCCGAAAACTTGGCACTTGCGGCAGGAGCGGTCGAAGTGCTGTCCGAGGTGGAAGCCGAGGAAGGTTCGGTCACCGGCTTGGGGGGAGACTTGGGCGTGGGTGTCGGTGTGGGTGTCGGCGCGGGGGTCGGGGTCGCACTTGGCTTGACGGGAACCGGGGTCGCTGGGCGACGGCCCGCCGAGGCCGGTGGCTGCGACGCCTTGAGAATGTCGTTCCATGTCAAAGCGATCTGCGGAGCATCTTCTTCCAACTGCCGGGAACGCTCCTGCAGGTAGACCTCCAGATTGTCGTAAACCGGGTGCAGGTCGTGGCCGTTCGTCTTGAGGTCCTTCTTGTGCAGAGCCTCAAACGCGTCGGGAAGACCATCACGATCATTGTCTGGCAGGGGATCTCCCGAGTAGTCGTTGCCATCCGCCGGTGCCTGCATTTTCCATTCGCCGGTCCGGGTGACGAACTCCTGATAGAGCCGCTCGTCGGTCTTGTCCCGCGGCAAGGCGCCAAAGAGCCGCATCACCCGCAGCACGTTTTCGGGTGCCGGTGTGATGGTGACGGGCGGAATCTCTTCGAACCGCCGCGGAGCGAACTCAAACACGCCCGGCGTGCTTCCCACACGGGCCATGGAGGTCCCCATGAGGTTGATTTCGGGATCACTCTCCTTCTCGCGGGCGCCCCAGACCCACGCCGTGCGCCCCCGCTTCACATTCTGATCCCTCCCCTTAAACGACTTGCCGCTGGAATCCTTGTTGTCGTGCCCCATGCCTCCCAGGGCATAATTCCCCCCGATATGTGCCCGGAAGCCCCGACTCCCGAAGATCACCGGACGAATCGAAAGCATTTCATCACCCGAATGGGTGTTCTTGCCCGCCACATAGACGTTTCCCAGAAGGTTCCCAATTCCCTGGCGAGATTCCAGATTCGAAGGATACTTCCGGTAGTTGTAAACAATGTTGTTGCTGAACTCGATTTCGCCATTCTCGACCGTTTCCTCAATGAAGGGGGTCCGAGAATGCGTGTGGGTGTAATAGTTATGGTGGAATGTCACCCGGTTGCCGCGGTAGGCGACCAGGTTCGGTTCGCCGTGATAGGGCTCATCGGTTTTGCTGTCGACCGCATCTCCCATGTGACTCCACTGCACCGTCACCTCCTCCGCCGCGCCGGTGACGTCCACAGCACCGTCCTGGAAGAACGAAACCGAGATGTGGTCCAGAACCACGCGCCGGGTGGCGGGCCCATAAACCGCGAAGGCATCGCTCCCTTTGCCTCGGAAATTCCCCCGATGTCGGATGTGCCGAATCAACACATCATGTGCCGAAACATCCCTGTCTCCAATCAAGAGCGGCTGGCCCTCAAACGCGATGCCACTCCCCGGGGCCGACTGCCCGGCGACATAGGTGTTCGACGGGATCGTCGCGGGCCGCCTGAGAGTGATCGTTCCAGCGACCGTGAAGAGGATATACCCTCCGCCAGCCTTGCCGGCATCGGCCAGCGCCTTGCGGAAGAACCCTGGCTTGAGATACCACCCGCCCGTGTCTTCGTCATCGAGACGGGTTACAAAAAACACCTGCTTCCCCCGGGCGTGGGGAGTGAGGGATCCAAACCCCTCGGCCCCCGGGAAGGCAGGGATGCCCCCCTCCGCCCCATCCCCCTTCGCGACAGCACCCGGCTCTTCCTGGGCAGAGACGTGCCCCGAAAACACCAAGACCCCTCCCGGTTGTGTTCCCCCAAACAGCGCAGCCCAAATGATCAGGCAGCAAACGGCCTTCCGAAGAACCATCATGGTGCAAACACCCTGCCCAGAAGAACAACCACCTGAGTGATCCACACCGGGGATGAGTCCGTCTCACCCCCGGATTGGCACTGTGGGAGCTAAGCCCAGGGGGAGAAAATCACACCTTTCAGGTGCGCAACTTGCGCCGCTTGGCGCGACGCGCCTTGGCGTTGGCGGGGCGTGAACCGTGGTTGGCTTTCTTGATCAAACGGTGAGGCTTGGCCATGACTGTGATCCGCAATGCTGTCTGTGAGAGGAAATGTCGTGAAGAGGACCTGAGGTGCAAACGAAGATGCCCGAAACAGCGAGATCACCCGCGAAGCGGACACCCGCTCAGAAAGCAAGTCCTCCGCCGCGAAATGCAGGTCCAACTACCACGGCAGCCGGAAACCCGCATCGAACTGTCCCACCTCTTCGCAAACACCTCGATCTTGCACGCCCACCACGAACATCGTCGGATGTTCACTGGGCGGCGTCCGTCTTATCCCAGAATGGTATCGCAGGATTCGAGGAGGGTAAAGGCTGGTGCGCGGAAGTCACTCTGCCCGCCCCGGCAACCCGCGCCAATGCCCCCGGAATTCCCCGCACACTGTCACGAACGCGCGCAGATGCGGTCCAACAACCCGGCCAATTCCCCCGTCAGATGCGCCCCGTCGAAGTCCCGCCGGGCCTGCGCCCAACCCGGTCCAGACGCCACCTCCTGACGGGTCTGCAACAGCTTCTCGAGGGTCGCTGCGATTTCCGCCGGTGTGGTATTGTCCACCACCAGCCCCAGTCCATACCGCTCCACCAGTCCGGCGGTCGAACCGGGGGGGGCAATCGCCAGAATCGGCTTGCCGAATGGCATCATCTCGTAGACTTTGGCCGGAATCTGCAGCGAAGTCCCCGGCTGGATCAGCACCAGCACGTCGGCCTGCGCCATCTTCCCATAGATCTCCAGGCGGGGGACCGCCGCCTCGCAAGCCACCGCCTGCTGCAGACCCCGTTCCGCGATGAATTGGGGCAGGTTGAAGCCCAGCTCCACATTGCCAATCTGCAGAAATCGCACGTTCCAGCCCTTTTGTCGCACCAGGCCCACGGCCTCCATCAGCGGACGTGGATCCCGCGCCCCATACAGCCAACCCGGGTGCAACAGGGTGATGGGCTCTGTCGAATCGGCTCTGCGGGCTGGGTACTGCGGCAACAACCCCGCCACCAGCTTCAGATGTTCCTCATCACACCCATTCGGAATGTAGGCGAACCGCTCGGGAGGCAGGTCGGGATGTGCCCCCACAAAGTCCGCATGCATGCCCGGGCTGTTCAGAACCACCACATCGGCCGTGGTCACGATTTTTCGTTCAAACCACTTGCGGGCCCCCTGGCCCCACGGATTGCGCGGCCGACGACCCCACGGATGGCGGGCCACGGGGTCACGCAGATCCGCCAGCCACGGAATCTGAAACCGACGCTTCAAATCGAGCGCTACCAGGTGCGTGCTATGGGGCGGGCCCGTCGAAAAGATCGCGTCGGGCAGATTCTGGGCGGCCAAGACCCGCGCCTGCGCCCGGGCCGTCCGCGCCCAGCCAATCGAACTGTCGGGAGTTTCGGTCAAAAACTGCCACGCGTTGCGGGCCAGCCCTACACAAGACTCGATCAGCCACGGGCGACGGGTGGTGGCAGCCGGGCTGTCTTCGCCCCCCTCCCCCGGCACTCCCCGGGCCGATTCCCCTTCCGCCGCACGCGGCTTCGGCTGCTGGCCCGGTTGCGGCTTCCCCTGCGGAATGCGCGTCGGGTTGAGTGCGGCTGCCCACTCGGGGACCGGTTCATTCAGTCCGGTTTCCTCCCCCACCAAAAGCCGCGGCTGCCATCCAAACTCCGGCAAACCACGCGCGAAACGCGCTATCCGCAGAGACCCCACCCGGCTCGACGGGGGGAACGCGTACGCAATCATCAAGACTTGTCGCATGGACGACTCGACTGGAAATGTCTCTGGCACAAATGACTACGGGCATCAATCTCCCCGGCACCAGCCTCTGGGCACCAACCACTCGGGCGGCCCAACTCCCTCATGTCTCTGGGGGACATCACGAACGCTTCAACCTTCGGCCGGTTCCGTTGTTTGGCAGCAGCCGTGCAGGGCTCGGATTGGTGACAGTCACGATCTCGGAGACAGCCAGGTACCGGGGCTGGCGACGCTCAAGACAGCACCTGGCTCAGATGGTCGGCAATCCGTTCCGCCGCCCGGCCATCCCACAGCGGTGGGGGGGTGCCAATCCGCTGCGGTCCACTCCAAATCCCCGCAAACGCCTCGAGAATCGCCTCGGTCTTCCAACCCACCAACTGGTTGGCTCCCGAAGCCAACGTAATCGGCCGTTCCGTGTTCTCGCGCAGGGTCAGACAGGGAACCCGCAGCACGCACGCCTCCTCCTGCAGCCCCCCCGAATCGGTCAGCACCAGCCGCGCCGCGTCGATCAACGCCAACGAATCCCGGTACGGCAACGGATCAACCGACTGAAACCCGCCCAGCTCCGGCCGCGCAGAAAATCCAAACGCATCGAGCCGTGCCCGCGTCCGCGGGTGGATCGCAAACCCCACCGGCAATGGGCGGGAAATCTCGCGAACGTCCCTCAGAATCGACTCCAGCCGCATCGGGTCGTCCACGTTCGACGGACGGTGCAGCGTCAGCAGGGCGAACTGGCCCGGGGTCACCCCCAACCGCTCCCACGGCCGCCCTGCCCGAGCAGCCTCCAACTGGTGAAACAGCGTGTCGATCATCACGTTGCCCACCAGGAAGATCTGCCGCGGCGGGGTGCCCGCGCGGAGGAGATTCGCCTCCGCGTCCACCGAGGGCGCGAAGAGGAGATCGGCGATGTGATCGGTCACCACC